>CAMPIL010000046.1 GCA_946886375.1 uncultured Phycisphaerales bacterium | reverse complement strand
GTGCTGCCGCAATCTTGAGAGTGATGCCGATCAATCCACTCGCGACTGCACGTGTCACGAACGCATGGCGGGCAAGGTCCAACTCGACACGGGCGGCAAGGTCAGTCTTCCCAATGCGACCGATCAAGTTGTGTTGACGCTCTTGATCGCGAGCGTCGATTTCGATCGGATGCGGTTGGTTTCAAGGGGCGCTTCCGGTGATCGCATCGCACGAGCGCATCCGCCGCCCAACTCGCTGCACGCGCAGCGCTGTCTGCTCCTGATTTGATTCGACTGGCCCGCGCGGTTTCTCAATCGCGCTGTGGTGTTCGCTGCGCGTTATTCCACAGCAGCGAACGGTCAATCAATCCAGTCCTTTCATTCAGGAGTGTTTCTCATGCGATATCTCGCATTGATTCTTTCGATGTCAGTGTTCGGCATGGCGGCCGGCTGCGAAAAAACGACTTCGCTGCAGACGGCCAGTCCCGGTACGTTCAGCAAAACCACATCCGAAGACGCCGGCAAACCCGGCACTGCGGTCATGTACGTCCGAGGCATGGGCTGCCCGCAGTGCGCCTACAACGTGGACCTTCAACTGTTGAAGGTGCCCGGCGTTGAGGACGTGAAAGTGGACATGGGCAGCGGCATGGTGACCGCAGCACTTTCGCCGAACAACCCGCCCACGCGAGAGCAACTCGCCTCCGCCATCAGGCAAACCGGGTTCACGCTCACGAAAATCGAGATGCGGTGAACGGCAGCCGTTTCATGGGCCTGATCACGACCCGACCGCGACGTCGCGCGTGATCAGGTCCGCTTTCCGGCTATGTCAGATCAAACGTGCTCAAGGAGAATTGAAATGCGCATTCGTCATATGGGTGTGTGGGTGAGCACGGCGGCCATCGCCATCGCAGCGGGCGAACCAGCGGGCGCGCAAACACCAATCATCGCGCCAGGCGCGATGCAGCCTTCCACCGGCACCGGAGTGTTTCATGAAATGCTCCTCTATCGAGAGCGCGGCGGCGACCCAAACACCGGCGACCTTGGAGCACAGGAATTCATCGCACTCACGCAAATCGCCTATGGGCTCACCTACAACCTTTCGCTCCAGTTCGATGTGCCGGTTGTGTATAGTCATCTTGATCTGGCCACGCCGGGCGATGATGACGACCTGGCGATTGCGGACAGCCTTGCGCTGGTGAAGTTCCGCGTATTTCAGAACGACATTGCGCCCACGGAAACCATCCGCCTGAGCCTGATGGGGGGGCTTCAAATACCCGGCAACAGCGAGTTTGCCATGGACGCTTCGCAGGACGCGTGGGATCCCCTGGTCGGCGCCGTGTTTTCCGCAGTGCTTGGCCGGCATGGGTTCAACGCCAGTTTCCTGTACGAGTTCTACACGGGCGACGGGGAAACCAGATTTTCCGACAGTCTCCGCTGTGACGCATCGTACCTGTTCCGCTTCACGCCCGCCCAGTACACCACCGATTCCTCCAGCGCGCTCTACGGCGTGGCGGAGTTGAACGTGTTTTACGATATCAACGGCGACGATGAAATCTTCGTTTCGCCCGGATTGATGTACGAATCGCGCACCTTCACTGTGGATGCCACGATCATGATTCCCGTTCATCAGAATCTGGAGCACCGCGCGGAAACCGAATTCATCGTGGGGCTGGGGGCGCGAATTTCGTTTTGAGTGATCGTCATTCGCGGCTGAGCGCAGGTTGCGTGACGCAGTCCGCGCTCAGTCGAAAGTGGCGGACTACGAGTTGGTTTCGTCCAGTGCGCCGAATCGGCGATTGCGCCCCGCGTAATCGCGAATGGCCTCGTGCAGGTCGCCCACTCGGAAATCTGGCCAGTGGCGCTTGCTCACGTGAATCTCCGCGTAACTGATCTGCCACAAGAGGTAGTTGGAGACGCGCAATTCGCCTGCGGTGCGGATCAGCAGGTCCGGATCGGGCAAACCCGCGGTGTACAGGTGATTGCTGATGACCGATTCGTCAATCGCTTCCGGCGCGATCTGTCCACTCTTCACCTTGCGCGCAATCGCGCGAACGGCGTCGGTGATCTCGCTGCGGGAACCGTAGTTCAAGGCCAGCGCGAGCGTCAGTCCCGTGCAGTGCGCGGTCGCGGCGATTGTTTCATCCATCGCGCGCAGCACGTTCTCCGGCAGTCCTTCCCGCCGGCCGATCTGAATGAACCGCACGTTGTTGTCCAGAAGTTCCTGCCGCTCCTTGGCCAGGTACTCCAGGTACAGGCTCATGAGCGCGTCCACTTCGGTGGCCGGCCGCTTCCAGTTTTCGATCGAGAAGGAATAGAGCGTCAGCGCCTTGATGCCGAGTTTGGCGCATTCGGTGACGATGTCGCGCACCGAGCGCGCCCCAGCGCGATGACCCGCGACGCGAGGCTGGTTCCGCTCCACCGCCCACCGGCCGTTGCCGTCCATGATGATGGCGATATGGCGCGGCCGCTTTTCCACGGGCACGTCCAGGTCAGTGAATGTCGGCCGGGCGGAGGTCTGCGTCATCGCGAATCTATGGTACACCGCTCAGACGGTGAAGGTTCGCTTGCGTGACGCGGTCCGGCCCAAGCGGCAATCGGCCGTGACATCACACTTCCACCAGTGTTTGCGTGCGTTCTGGTCCCACGCTGACGATCTCGACCGGCAGTCCGAGGATGTCCTCGATCCGCTCCAGATACCGCTGCGCGTTGGCGGGCAGGTTCGCGCGATCGGTCGCGTCATCGATTTCTTCGGACCAACCTGGCAATGTCTCGTAGATCGGTTCGACGTTGGCAAGTCGGAAGGCGTCGGGAATGAAGCGCTCGGTGATGCTGCCGTTGGGCAATCGGTAGTACGTGCAGATTTTCAGTTCATCAAAGCCCGACAGCACATCCAGCAGCATGCACGCCAGCCCGGTCGCGCCGCAGATCATGGTGGAGTAGCGCACCGCGACCAGGTCCAGCCAGCCGCAGCGGCGCGGCCGACCGGTGGTGGTGCCGTATTCATGCCCGCGCTCGCGGATGCGGTCGCCAGTCTCATTGAGTTGCTCGGTGGGGAAGGGGCCGGCACCAACGCGCGTGGAATACGCCTTCATGATTCCAAGCACGCGGCCGATGTACGATCCCGGCACGCCCGTGCCTGCGGGAATGCCCAGCGTCGAACAGTTGGAACTGGTGACGTACGGATACGTTCCGTGGTCGATATCCAGCAAGCAGGCGTTCGCGCCCTCGAAGAGGATGGAGCGATCCTCCATCAGGTAATCGTGCAGCAGGTAGGCGGTGTCGGTGATGTGCGGAGCCAGCCGCCGGCCGAGCGCGGAAAATTGTGCTGTGAGCGCATCGGCGTTCAGCGGCGGCGCGTCCACGCCCAGCGCTGCGAGTTCCTTGGTGCGAATCGCGCAAATCACCTTCAACTTGGCGTGCAGCAGTTCGCGGTTGAGCAGGTCGCCCATGCGGATGGCGGTGGAGCGATGGACCTTGTCCGCATACGCCGGCCCGATGCCGCGCTTGGTCGTGCCGATGGACAGGTCGGCTCCGCCGTTCACGTCGCTGGAAAGCACGCGCTCCAGGGCGGCATCGTGATCCTTGTGATACGGCATGACGACATGGGCGCGATCCGACACGCGCAGGTTGTCGCCGACCTCGATGTTGCGGGCGCGCAGACCTTCCATTTCCTCGAGGAGTTTGATGGGATCAACCACCACGCCGTTGCCGATCACGCAGACTTTGTCGGGATAAAAGATGCCTGCCGGAATCAGGTGCACCGCGTATTTCTGATCGCCCACCACGACGGTGTGGCCGGCGTTGGCCCCGCCGTTGTAACGCACGATCACATCGTGGCGCGAGGTGAGCAGGTCGACGATCTTGCCTTTGCCTTCATCGCCCCATTGCATGCCGACCACGGCAGTATGGCGGCCGTTTCGTGGACGAGGTCGGTTGTTATCGGTGCTGAGGTGCATGAGATTGCGTGTGGTGGTTCGGCGCGCGGCGTCCGGCTCATCGGGCTTCAGGGCGTGCCAATGGATCACTATATCAGCCGCACCGCCGTGCTGTCGTCAAGTCGCCCGCGCCCCGTGCCGATAAGACCACTGCTCGCATCATCCGCACAGTTCAACATCCACGACGGAGACCGGCGGTGTCAATGGAAAACGTCATTCGAATCATGTGCCCGAACCTGGCGTGCAAGCGCGTGTTGGCTGTGCCCGGTCATGCGCGGGGCAAACTGGTTCGCTGCCGCAGCTGCGGCATCAACATCCGCATCCCCGAGAGCAAGTCCAAGGATGAGCCGGCTGTCCAGCCGCCCGCCGCAGGCGAAGCGGCGTAAACCGGATCATCCGGACCCTGCGGCTTCAACTCGCGCCGGAATGGTCGGAAAAAGTATTGGACTGCGGCTGTCGCTCGATCACGATTTCCGGCGGCTGGCCATCGAGCGCCGCCACATCGCGCTGCACCCTCACCACGAACGTCACCGGCCCCACGGTGAGTTTGTCCTCGTGCGAGAGCAGCGCCTCCTGCACCCTGTTGCCGTTGTGAAACGTGCCCCGCTCCGATTGAAGATCGGTCAGTTTCAGTTCATCCCCGTCGAGCGTGATCTGGCAATGCTTTTGCGAAACGGTGGGCACGGGCACGCGCACGTCGCATGAGGTTTCGCGTCCGATGACAAGAGTGGGCTTATGCACCGGAAAGGCCCGCTCGTTGCCGTCGTTTGCCTGCATCACCAGCACGATGCTCATGGGAGTCCTTTCCAAGAACACGGGGACCAAAGGGCTATCATCAACGGGTGTTGACCAGACCCGCTGCGACCTTGTCCTCCTCCTGCCCACCCGGGGCACTGATGCCGACCTTCTCCAAATCGACTCTTGCCCAGATTACCAACTCCGGGCGCGATGTCCAACAGAAAAATCAGCGAATCACCGTCCTTGAGTGCGGGCTGGGGGAATCAGGTCGTCCGTCGGTTCAATCAGCCTACGTGCACATGCCTTTCTGCTTTCATAAGTGTCACTACTGCGACTTCTACAGCATCGTCGACACTCGAGACCGGCAGGCAGAATATGTCGATCGATTGATCGCGGAAATTGAGGCAGTCACCCGATTCTTGAACCCGCCGCTGAAAACCGTCTTCGTCGGCGGGGGAACGCCCACGCTGCTTCCGCCGGCTTTGTGGCGAAAACTTCTCGCAGCCATGAATCGCCACATGCCCGTTGCCGAGCACGGCGAATTCACGGTCGAATGCAACCCCGAAACCCTGACCGATGAACTCGCGGCCGTACTCCGCGAAGGCGGCGTCAATCGCTTGAGCATCGGCTGCCAATCGTTCAATCCCGCGCATCTGAAAACGCTGGAGCGCTGGCACGATCCGGCGAACGTGCATCGGAGCGTGGCAATCTCGCGCGCCGCCGGCATCGACAATATCAATCTCGATCTCATTTTCGCGATCCCCGGTCAATCGCTTGCGGAGTGGGTGGCCGATGTGGATGAGGCGCTCTCGCTTGCGCCCTCGCATCTGAGTTGCTACGGTCTTGTGTTCGAACCCAACACGCCGCTGACCGTGAAGATGCGGGCCGGCCGGATTTCACCCTGCGAACAGGACCTTGAAGCGCAGATGTACCAGGCGGCGATCGATCGATTGTCCGCTGCGGGCTTTCATCATTACGAAATCAGCAACTGGGCCCGGCTCGGCAAGCAGTGCCAGCACAACATGGTGTATTGGCAAAACGAAAACTGGTGGCCGCTGGGGACCAGCGCCTCCGGCCACGTTGACGGACTGCGCTGGAAGAACATCGCACGATTGGGCGAGTATCTGGAGGCTGGCCCGTTTCCCGCCGTGTGCGATGTGGAGCGGCTGGATGATGACGGTCGCATCGGCGAACAGTTCATGCTCGGTCTGCGCCTGGTCCAGGGAATCGACACCGGGCAGTTGGATGCGCTGCTCGCACGAGGCCAACGGGCCGAGGCGCGGCGAGCCGCCATCGATCGTCACCTGAAAGCCGGGCTGCTGGAAATTGCCTGCGGCCGGCTGCGGCTGCATTCGCGCGGCCTGATGCTGGCCGACGCCGTTCTGGCGGACTTGATTTAGCCGCAGCGACGAACCATCGCCCCAATCCGAGTGTAATCCGAGGTAATGTCTGTGGTTCAAGGCTGGCGATCGCCCGCCGCAAACGCCGCCCGTCCAAACTGCCGATAACCCTGCAAGCAATGTCCCGGTCGATCGTCATCATTCCCTGCTACAACGAGGCGACGCGCCTGGATGTCAAGGCATTCAGCGAGTTCGCGCGAACCCAGTGCAACGTCCAACTGCTGTTCGTCAACGATGGCAGCAAGGACCGCACGATGGATGTGCTTCAGGACATGCACCGGTCCAATTCGCAAAAGATGCTTGTGCACGACATGCCGAAGAACTCCGGCAAGGCTGAGGCGGTGCGTCACGGATTGCTTGCCGCGTGCCAGATGCGGCCGGACTACGTGGGCTTCTGGGACGCCGACCTCGCCACGCCATTGCAGGATATTCATGCGTTCATGGAATTGCTGGATCAGCGGCCGGAAATTCAGATGGTGTTCGGCTCGCGCGTGAACCTTCTGGGCCGGAACGTGCATCGCAAACTGGCCCGGCACTATCTTGGCCGCATCTTCGCCACCGCCGCGGCCGCTGCCCTGGGCGTGGGCATTTACGACACGCAGTGCGGCGCAAAAATGTTCCGCGTGAGCGACGGCTTCATCCGGCGTCTGCAGGAGCCGTTCATCGGCGGGTGGATTTTCGATGTGGAGATGATCGCGCGCGAAGTGCAGGCACGTCGCGACGGCAGCCTGCCGCCGGTCCGCGAGATCATCTATGAATACCCGCTGATGCAGTGGCGCGACGTCGCCGGCTCCAAACTCAAGGCCAGCGACTGGTTCAAAGTCGGCTTCAACCTGCTGCGCATCCACTGGAAGTACTTGCGCCGGGGCGCGTAACGATGAGACTCTTCGCTGCCGCAATCAATCGGGCGACGATGGCGGTCATGTCGCCGCTGCGCGCGTGGATCCGCATGGCCGCTTCCGGGCGCACCGCCCTGTCGCCTGTGCAGAAGATCATCCGCGCCGCGCTCATGCTGCCTGCCTTCGGCGTCATCTTCATCTTGCTGCGCATCCGCCTGATGATCCGAAACCCCATTCAGGTGGATGTGTTTGATGCGCGCGGCAGCCGCTTCCGGTGTCACCCGCCCGACTTGATCCAACTGTATTTATGGATTTTCGGCGAGTGGGAGCCGGACCTGACCGCGTTCATCTCCAGCCGCCTTTCCAAGGGCGATGTGTTCGTCGATGTGGGCGCGAACATCGGGTACTACTCAATTCTCGCATCGCGCGCCGTCGGCGACTCGGGCCGCGTTGTTGCGGTGGAAGCGTCGCCTGCGGTGTTTGAGGCGCTGCGCGAAACCATCGCCATGAACGATGTCTGCGATCGCGTGCGGGCCATCAATTGCGCGGCAGCGGCCCAGCCGGGCTTCATCGACGTGTACAGCGGACCACGGCACAACACCGGCCTGACCTCCACCATTCAGCGTCGCGGCATGCACGCGCAGGCGCAAGTTCCCTCCCAGCCCATCGACGATCTGCTTCAATCCGATGAGTTCAGCCGGGCAAGGCTGATCAAGATCGATGTCGAAGGCGCGGAAGATCAGGTGCTTGCGGGAATGTGCTCGATCATCCGCCATGGCCGGCGCGATCTGGAAATTCTCGTGGAGTTGTCGCCCCAGTGGTGGGCCGATCCGTCCCGCCGCCCGATTGATGTGCTCCAGCCGCTGATTGATGCGGGTTTTCACGCCTACACGATCGACAATAATTACTGGATGTGGCGGTATCTCTGGCCGCGCTGCGTGAAGAGGCCGCAACGGCTGCGCAGCGATTTCACGCATCGCGTGCACCGGCTCGACCTGGTGCTGTCGCGCCTGGACGCCGAGGAACTCTGAATTATCGATGATTGAGCCGGAGAGCAACGACCGCGGCGCACGGTGAGCAATTATTGATCGCAGCGCGTCTGCCTAATCACAGTTTCAACGGCGTAACCGGTTGCTCCGGAGCTGGCTGGGCCATCTGCCGGGCCACCAGGTTGGCGATCTGCACGTACCGGCTGCGCAACTCCGCAAGAATCTGCTGAAGTTCCTTCGTCTCCTCCTCAGTGAGGTTGCCCTTGGTCTTCTGCTCAAGAACTTCCAGCAGATCGATCGCAAATCGCGAACCTTCCAGGTCAATGATCACCCGGTTGGTCTGCGGATCAGCCATTGCCCCCAGTCCCATGATGGCCTGCGAGGCGAGCATGCCGACCAGCGATCGGAAACTGGGTTCGGGCAGTTCCTGCTGCCCGCCCTCGGGAGATGGGCCAGCGCCCGGCTTGGGCGCGCGAACCTTCTGCTCCTTTTCCTTTTGCGCTAAGCGCTCTTTTTCCTTTTGGGCTTCGGCTTTCCAATCGCTGTCGATATGCAGCTTCGAAGTAGTCTCGTTGTCAGCCATGGCGCTCCCGTGTTTGCAATTTGGTGATCTCAACAGGAGTATAGGGCCGCCGGACGTTACAATCCCGGCCTGACATGATTGTGAGTCATTCCATGAGCAAGGTTGCGAACTGGACGTATGCGCTGGCGGTCGCGGCGGGGGCAATCGCCCTCTGCGGTTGCGGATCGAAGAACCACCGTGGACTAACCCCGCGTCCAATTGAAATCACCGCTTTCACCGAGGCGCAGGAACCGGATAGGGCCGCTCCTGCGCAAACAGCGCCGTCTGCGCCAGTACAACTTTCCGCATCGAGCGAGCCTGAATCCGCCGTTGCAGCCATGGCCGATCAACCCGCCGAGACGAATAGCGCTGCATCGACCACAACCACTGCGCCGGCCGGCCTCGCCGCAATCCGTTCCGGTGAGCAATTGCTCAATCCCGGCGATGTCATCGTCCTTGACACAGTGGTGGGCCAAGTCAGCGGCCGGCCGATCTTCGCCGATGCGCTGCTCGAGCCGATCGCTGATCAACTTCGTCGCGAGGCCCAGCAGTTGCCGCCACGCGACTTCGCTCAGCGTGCGGCTCAGATCATCAACTCGCGAATGACCGAAGTCGTGCTGACGGAACTGTTCATCGCCGAGGCCGAGGCGTCGCTGTCCGAGGAGCAGCAACTTGGCCTGTTCGCGTTTCTGCGCAACCTCCAGGAAAAGACGATCGCCTCCGGCCAGGGCAGCCGCACCGTGACCGAAGAGCGGCTGATGGAGGAACTGGGATTGACGATCGAGCAGTACACCGAGCGCGAGCGCAACGCGCTGCTGATCTGGCACCTGATCAACCGCCGCATCTCGCCGCGCGTCATCGTTTCATGGAAGGACGTGCAGCGCGAATACGAGCGCCGCAAGGCCGAGTTCAATCCGCCTTCATCCGTCACGGTTCACATTCTTCGACTCTCCAACCAGGACCAGGCCGAGCAGATTCAGAAGGTGAAGGACGGCTTGGCGCGGGGCGAATCGTTCACGGCGGTGGTGGAGTCCATCGGCTCGCAGGGGCTGACCAAACCAGATCCGTTTCCGATGCGCTCCGATGAAATCTCCGACATTGAAATCAATGAGGTGTTCAAGACGCACTTAGCGGGGTTGGACGTCGGCCAGGCCTCCGCACCGTTCGAGACCGAGGGCCGCACGAATTGGCTTTATGTGGCCGCGGTGGATCGCCCGAAGGGACAGACGCTGTTCGATGTGCAGCGGCAGTTGATGCGCGAACTGCAAGTTCGCCGCGAAACAGAGGAGCGCGAACGCTACGTCCGCTCGCTCTTCGCCAAGGGCATTCACGATGAACTCAACGAGATGTCCAGGCGTGTGCTGGCCGTCGCGCTCATGCGCTATGGCCGGTGATGCGGCGTGAGGACGTGAGGCCAGGGCCTACCGAAACCCATGATCAACATAGAGACGCAGAGAGCACAGAAACAAGAAGTCGAATTTTGCTTCTCTGCGCTCTCTGCCTCTCTCTGCGGTGAAATCTTTAGGATAGATTTAGACCAAGGTTACTCGTTCTGGAGTGGCGAATCGGGTCGAAAGAGACTCAACTGGGTCGGATTGGATTGAATCGGATCACCCATGCGATGGCTGTGGCAACTCATCGCGCCGGCGACGGAATTCCTGGGCGGGCGCGGCGAACGAATCGCCGCAAAGTGGCTGCGCCAGCGCCGCTTCACGATCCTCGATCGCAACGTGAAACTCGTCGATGACGAAATCGACATCATCGCGCTTGATCCCGATGGACGGACCGTGGTTGTGGTGGAAGTGAAGACCCGCGGCGATGATCTCGCCACGCCCGAACTGGCCATGACGGCGACCAAGCAATATCGGCTCACGCGCATGGCATCACGCCTTCAACAGTCAGATCAATACAGGGATCATCCCATCCGATTCGACGTGATCGCAGTCATTCTGCCGGCGGATGGCGAACCGGTGATCCGCCACATCCCGGGGGCGTTTCAGTCAAAGTGGTGAATCGCGCCGGCTTGCCGCGAAGGGCTGACTTGTTTAGGGACAGGTGGCTGTCCCTCATCTGGGTTCGGCGATGGGGCTGGGCGAAAAAACGAAGGTGAGCCGATTCACGCCACCTGCAACCGTGACATCTGCGATTGTTGTTGCCGCAGGCGCACGAGGAGCGATGCGTCGTTCAACTCGACTGCCGCGACGGGGATCGGCTGGCCGCGCGAGATTGGCTGCGTGATGCGCACGCCGTCGGCCAGTCCCACCGGCAGCAGGTTTGCGGCGCGGCCGACCGTGTCGATTTCGCCATAGATCGTGTATCCGCCGATGCCGTCGAGCGTGTCGCCGGCATGCAGATCGCGCTTGGCGATCGCGATGACCTCCACCACCGGCGCGCCCAGCGGGGCGATCGTCGGCTCATGATCCAACACAGCCTCGGCGATCGACAGCGGCGTTTCCATGTGGCACAGGTGATAGGGTCGGAAGAATAGGTAGTTCGGCCCATCGCCCATTTTCAGGTATTTCATGTACGGCTGCACCATGACCGGATCGTCGCCGTAGCCGATCACGAAGACGCCGCCGCCGAAGTTGCCACCCAGGGTGTAGTCGACAATGCCCCGTCGCTGGAAGGCGGTGGTGCAGTCCTCAAGAGCGCGGGAGAGGTCGGTTTTCACCCCGTGCATGCCGCGCACTTCGGGTACCAGTCCGGTGGCGTTGCACAGCACGGCGTTTTCGATGTTCATCTTCGTGCCGTCGGTGAACGCGGTGGTCATGGGCAGGCTGGTGTTCTGCTTGAGGGCCCATTGGCGGATTGAATCAGGCGTGGCGTGCACATTCATGAAGCCCTTGCAGTTGACCGCCGCGACAACGTCAAAGCCCAGGCCTGCCACGTAATCCACCAGCCGCTTCAGCACGCCGGGCTGGTCACCATCGGAATTGGAATACACCACGCCGGCCTCATCGGCCAATTGCTTGAGCGCGCAGCCGACGGTGGCGTCAGTCTCGGCGTTCATCATGATCACGTGCTTGCCCCCGGCGATGGCGTGCATCGCCATCGATGCGCCGTATTCCACCGCCCCGGTGACTTCGACGGCGGCGTCAATTCCCTCCAGATCGCGCAGCGCCTGCACGCAACTGGTCACGGCGGGCCGGCGCGCATGGATCGCCTCCTGCAGTTCATTGCAGCGGTTGCTCACAACGATGTCGGCCGCGTCAGTGCCACAGTCAATCAGCGCGTCCACAGCGCGCTCGATCGAGCGGTTGATGACCAGCGATGCGCACATGCCGGGCGTGAGATTAATCTGCCGGATCGTTCCCCGGCCCATTAGTCCCGCACCCGCGACGGCGACGGAGATCATCTGCCCTTTGTTCTGACGGCGGCGCAGGCGGCTGAAGAGACTCATTCGATGGCTCCCTGGGAGAGAAGGAATTGAGCACAACGGAGAGTTCTCCGTTGTGCATTACTTCTTCCAGCGCAGCTCGCCAACCCGCCATGAGAACATTGAATGTTTTTTCCGTTTCCGAGCAATCTAGGACTGAATACTCAGGCCGCCGGGCCGCCGCGCCAAGTTCGCCTGTGGCAATGGGAATCAGCCGCGGCGCGGGACGCGCAGCCAGCAACTCAAACGCGCAGTGAGCGAAGTTGAGCCACGTCGTGCATCCCCGCGCGGTCAGGTGATACACGCCTTCGCGCCCGCCGAAGGACCAGCCTCCCGGCCCGCCCGTGAGCGCGTTGTGGATGATCGCGCCGGTGGCCCGCGCAATTTCCCTGCACCACGTCGGGCTGCCGGTCTGATCATTGACGATGCGCAATTCCGTTTTGGTCGCGGCCTGCCGCAGCACTGACATCAGAAAATTCTTCCCGCGAAGTCCGTACACCCACGAGGTCCGCAGAATCACCGCCGCCGCTTGCGAGGTCATCAACATTTCCTCGCCCTCGAGCTTGGTTTGGCCGTACACGTTCTGCGGGTTGGGCGCGTCAGTGGGGGAATATGGCGTTGTCTTTCGGCCGTCGAAGACGTAATCGGTGGAGTAGTGAATCACCGCCGCGCCGATTCGCCTGGCCTCCTCGCCCATGACGCCGACTGCAACTGCATTGACCTGATGCGCGGTTTCGCGGTCGGATTCTGCCTGATCGACGGCGGTGTACGCCGCTGCGTTGACGATCACATCAGGCCTGATGTCGCGGATGGCGCGGCGGACCGCTTGTGAATCGCGCAAATCCATCCGGTCGCGTCCCATGCCAATGACCTCGTGGCCCTGACGCAGCGCGTGCATCAATTCAAAGCCAACCTGGCCGGGCGCTCCGGTGATGAGAATGCGCATGAGTGCTTGATCGTGTGCGATTGGGAAAGGACAGGGAAATCAGGCTGCTGATGGTATTCGCATGATGCGCGGCGACGCAATACGACGCGGGGGCGCGGCTGGCGGCCTCCAGCGTTTTGCCGATTCTGCCGCAAGGAAGCGTTTTTGTTCGTGACAGTTTGCCCGAATGCGGTATGAAGGATCAAGTTGAACTGCAGGGACAAGTGACGCGGCGAATCTGTGACGGCACATCAATTTTCAAGAGGCGGCAATGAGTCGGGCCATCATCAATGAATCTGTGATGCACAAGACACGCGCGGCGAACGCGACAGTCACGCCGGCGGTCCGCCGGCTGACATTCGTGGCCCCGCGGCATCGTGAAGGCGTGGACTGGCCATGGATTTCGCGCGTCGGGCCGATGCGCAGGTTCCGCTTCAAGCCCGTGTACATCGAGAACACCTGTGAGCGCCTGCCCAAGGCCACGCGCGCGTACGTCCAGTGGCAGTACCTGCGCGCCATGCGCGAGATCAGCAAGGCCGACCTTGCGTTCCTGTTCAGCACCGACATCGGCATCGGCATGACGGCGTGGCCTTCGCGCCTGTGGAGGCAGCCCACGCGCGTTTACGTCGGCTTCACGCAGGACGGCGACTGGCCCATGCACAAAGTCGATCGGCTTGGCTTTGCGCTGCGCCAGGTTCAGGCCGTGACGGTGTTCTCCGGCGAAGAGCGGCGGTTGTACATCAACCGCTACGGCCTTGAGCGCAGCCGCGTGCACGTCGTGCCGATTCACACCGACGAAACCCAGGGCTACAGCCAGTATTCCGACGTGTCGCCCGTGGCTGGCCCGTATGTGCTTTCGATGGGTTCGCCGAACCGGCGTTTCATGCCTGTGGCCCGCGCCTGCCGCGCGCTGAAGATTCCGCTGATCATCATCACGCGGCCGACGCACGCCAATGATTCGCTGCACGATCTGGCGGACATGGGCGCGACGATCATCACCAATGCAGGCAAGCAGCAGGCGTTGACGTATCTCAAGCACGCGCGCCTGGGCGCAATGGTGTTCCAGACCCCTGCGCTGCCCGGCGCGTTCACCACGCTGATTCACGCCATGTATCTTCGCACGCCGTGCGTGGCCTCGGCGTGTCTGGGGATCAGCGATTACGTTGTGGACGGCAGCACGGGTTTCGTCGTGCCGCATGGCGATGAGGATTCGCTCGCGGCGGCGATCGGCCGGCTTTGGAACGACGCGGCACTTGCCGAGCGCTTCGCCGACGCAGGGCTCGACCGGGCGCAGCGGAATTTTTCACTTGAAGCAGCGGCCCAGCGATTCCACGACCTCACCGAACAACTGCTCCGGCAGGATGCCTCAGCCAATTGATCGAACCTGCTGCATCGTTGGTACTGGCAAGTCTGAAAGTGGAACTCTCACCCGTTCCAAACTCGCACAGGCCAGACGGCTGTGCCACCCGATTCAAACTTTGCCAATAGCGAATCGTTGGCAATGCGATGCCAGACTCCGTAGAGTGCTGCGGTGCTGTACCGCATCCTGCGAGCGATCAACTCCGGCTACGCCTTATGCGTTCTGGGGCTGTATATCGGGGCGTTTCTGCTCGGTTTTGCGCTGCTTTTTGTCTTTCCGCAGATCACGCTGCTGATGCTGTTTCTTGGATTGGGCGGCCTGGCATTCTTTTCGCTGGGGTCGATAATCCTGCGTGCGGCACAGCGATGGCTCGCGCACCGAACGTTGAGCGCTGGGGCTTGTCCTTCATGTCAGCAGCCGATTGAACTGCTGCATGCGCCTGAAGATCACTGGCGATGCATGTCGTGCGGCGCGGTGTATTCGGCCAATGGCGAGGAAACGCCCAGCCCCGCAGCGGCAGCCGCCAATCCCGAT
>CAMPIL010000045.1 GCA_946886375.1 uncultured Phycisphaerales bacterium | reverse complement strand
ATCCCAACGTGCCCAGCACGATTTCGCCGCGCGGCTGCTGGGCGGCCCGCATCGCCGAGGCTGCGGGACATCTGGGCGGCAATGACGCCTATGAACGAATGCACAACTGGCTGCTGGCGAATCAATCCAGCTTCACGGAGGAAGCGCTGCGGCAGGCGGCGCCTTCGCTTGGATTGGATGCCGATGCGCTCATCGCCCAGGCGAATTCACCCGCTGTGCAATCGGTGCTCGGACAGGAAGTTCTTATGGGCAAGGGAATGATCGTACAAGGCGTGCCTGCGGTGTATGTCAACGGCAAGTGGGTCGCGCGGTGGAAACTGGATGCAATCAACGTGCTCGACCTGATCTTGCAGGAAGCGGGCCGCAATCAAGCGGCCAGCAACAATTGAACGCGCGGCAAGCGGCCCCCAATCTGCTGGAAAGTCTTTTGTGCCTTCAGTTCTCCACCAGCCGGTACACCTTGCCCGTGCGTCCATCGGCCTGATCAAAAGCGCACACGAGCAACTCGCCTTCGGCGTCTTCGCCAAATGAAGTGATGAACGAACTTTCCGGCCCCGGCGTGACCAGCCGATGCGCAGTCACCTTGCCGCCTTCATATCGCAATCCCCAGATCGCGCGGCTGCCGTAATCGGCGTACAGGTACACGCCTTGGAGGTTCGGGTTTTTCTTTCCGCGATAGACGTACCCGCCGGTGACGGAAATTCCCTCACGGTGGCTGTAATCAACGACAGGATCAATCATCGGGTCGGCCGGCGGCTGCTCGCCGTAGTGACGCTTGCCTTGGGCGAAATCGTGTTTGCCTTCGCGCCGATTCCAGCCGTAATTGCCGCCCCGTGTAATGACGTCGATTTCTTCCCAGCGGTCCTGGCCAACATCGCCGGCCCACAGGTCGCCGGTCTTTGAATCGAAACTCATTCGCCAGACGTTGCGCAAGCCGTAGGCCCAGATTTCAGGTCGTGCGCCTTCGCGGGCGATGAATGGATTGTCCTTGGGAATGGCGTAGGGCTTGTCGCCTTCGGCGTTGTTGACATCGATGCGGATGATCTTCGCCAGGAGCGTGCCGAGGTTCTGGCCGTTGAAGTCCGGATCGTTTGCCCAGCCACCATCGCCGAAACTTGCATAGAGATACCCATCCGGACCGAACAGCAGCGTGGAGCCGTTGTGATTGCCGTATTTCTGTTCGACTTCGAGGATGACCTGCTCCGAGGCGGGATCGGCTTGTGATGGATCATTCGCCAATAGGTTGAACCGCGAGATTCGATTGCGCTTCGGCTCGGAGACGCTGTAGTACACGAAGAACTGGCCGTTGTCCTTGAATTTGGGATGGAACACAAGCGAGAGCAGGCCCTCCTCGTTGTGCCGCATGCGAACCTTGCCGCGGATGTCGAGAAATACTTTGGGTTCCGCCGCGACGTCCTGCTGGTTGTCCATGCTCAGGATGCGGCCGGACTGCTCGACGATGAACAACCGGTTCGTGCCATCGCCTGCATGGGTGACAAACACCGGCCGCTGAAACGTGCGCGAACCGAACGCCGGAGAAAGGTGAACCGTTGGCAGCGACGTGGCTGCTTCGGTTTGCATTGCAGGCGAGATTTCAGTGGAAGAATCACTTGACGCCACTGATTCTGCGGAGTTTTCTGGGGTTCCGGGAGTTCCGGGGGTTCCGTCACAGGCGGCCGTCAGCAGCATCAGCGCGAATGCAAAGACGGTTCGACTGAGTTGGCCAAGTGCAAGAGGCATACGTGTCATGTGAGGTTTCATCCGCGGTGATTGTAGTGCGCACAGTGACTGCGCAACCCGCCGACGCAGCGCGTCACCAAGATCGCACTATTTGGTTTTCAGCCAAAAACCGAAATGTACTTTTCGGGCGGCACCGGTTGCTCGGAATGAGTTGTTCGGAATGACCGGCGATCATCGCACTCATCACTTCGGCGACACCCCGCTACCTTGTGGTTCTGCATTACCAATGAACCGCCCCGTGCTGATGGCACCATCCGGCCCGATCTCCACCCAGCACGCACCATCGCGCGCCGTCACCAATCGCTCCTTGCCCTGAAGCGCCGCCGCCCATTTGTCCCGGCTCCAGCGCGTCCAGCCTGTCGATTGCATCACGACGCGCGGCTCCACGCGACGCACAAACTTCTCTGCGACCGCGTGATGGCTGCCGTGGTGCGGCAGTTCCAGGACATCGGCGCGAATCGTCAGGGCATCTTCGCCCAACAATTCATTCATCGTTTTGCGCTGAATGTCGCCGCACATCAGAATGCTCCGTCCCGCACATTCAATGCGAATGACCATCGAAGCGTCATTGTCGCGCTGGTAGGTCCGCTCTTCGCTGGGGCTGAGCCACGTCCAGATTGCGCTGCCGAATTGCTCGTGGTCGCCGACAACCATCGTGCGCAGCGCCGGCCGGGCCTGATTGAGCCGCTCCAGCATGAATGCGATCGGGCCTGATCGATCATCCTGCGCCGCCTGCAGAATCTGAGGCGTCACCAGGACCTCCTCCACGCTGAATTCCTCCGACAGTTCCACGACCGCCGAGTAATGGTCCATGTCGGCATGACTGATTGCGATGGCGTCAATGTGGCGCACTCCCATGCGGCGGAGCGCTGGAATCAGTGACCGCCTCGCGACGTTGAGGTCTGAACTTGACCCCGCATCGAACACCACCGTGCTGGAACCGCTACGGATCAGGTAGCACGAGCCGTCACCCACCGCGAGCATGTCGATGCGCAACGCCGCATTCGAACCATGCGGCCAGAGCAGCCAGCACACCAGGGCCGCCCCTGTCAGCCATTTCACCGTGGAAAGCGGATGCCGGCGCCGCAGGCGCAGATTTCCAGGTTTGAGTTGGGTCAATTGGGATGCATCAACCCGACGCAGTCTCATCGCACGCATTGTTTTGCCGATGCCGTACATCGCCCATCGATCGCCCCTCAACAGCCAGCACACCCAAAGGGTCGCGGCGAGCGCCCACGTTGATGACGGATTGGCGATGTGCCACACCGCGCCGGGAAGCGCATCGGCGGTCATGACGATCGCCAGCAGAATGTCAGTGCTGATCGACAGTGGGATGCCGATGAGCATCGCTGCGCTCGGCAAAATTGCCGCCAGGGCCATTTTCAGAAACCCGATGGCGAGGATGACCGCCGCCAGCGGCAGCGTAAGCACGCTCAGAATCACGCCCCAAGGCGAGATGAAGCCGAAGTGAAACAGCGCGATCGGCAGAGCGATCAGCCATGCCGCCATGGACGATGCCAGCGCGGTGAACAGCCACTGGGCCGCCATCGCGCCGATCGTGGGGGCTTCTGGATTCGGCCGGCCGAACCATCGCCGCCGCAGCGGCGGCGCGAGGTGAATCAATCCCAGCACCACGCCAAACGTCAGTTGAAAACCTCCGTTGAACAGTTGATCCGGACGCCACAGCAACAGAACAATCGCGCTGGTCCAGACCAACCCGCCCACGTGCAATCGCCGACCGTACACCAACCCAAGGCTGGCAAGAATCGTCATCACGCCTGCACGCAGCACCGGCATTCCGGTTTCCACCAGCAGCAGATAGAGCAAGACGAAGGCAATGACCAGCCAGCCGTGCCAGGCGCGCTGACCGCTGATCAATCGCGCCATCAACAACACGAAACCCGCAAGCACGCCCAGGTGAAATCCGGAAATTGCCAGCACGTGCGCCAGACCGACGCGCTGGAATGATCCATACACGCCGTCGATCTGCTCATCGCGCAGTCCCAGCAACAGGCTGCCCAGGAGCGAATCTCGCTCGGTGCGCGAAGTCTGCGGAAGATCAGACAGCAGCCACCCGCCGGCACGGCGTCGAAGCTGGTCGCGCCAGTTGAGAAACCATTCGTACAGCGAACCTCGCGTTGCGGGCGTCACCGTCAGGAGATCGCGCTGCTCCACTCGAAGAAGACCGGCCTGCCCCAGCGATTGCGCATAGGCGCGGTAGTCAAACTCGCCGGGATTGCGCGGCGGTCCGGGGCGAAGCAGAAATCCAGTCACCTGCACCGTGTCGCCGGCGCGAAATGGAGCGACGGACTCATCGACGCGCACCAGCACTTCGCCCCGCGCAGGACTCTCAACGCCGCGGTGATCCATCATCGCCTCAACGCGCAGGCGAAAGTACGTTGAAGGCGGGCGATAATCGAACTTCGCCAGCGCACCGCCCACGCGGTGCCGGGTCACCGGCGAGTTGAGCGCGGAGCCGCGCAGCCGCACCAGCGTCGAGTCGTCGCCGATCATCGCGGCCAGATCATCCGGCAGCGAGTAGTGCTGCTTCAGCGTCACCCACGCCGCGCCGATGGCAGTCACGGCAACCAACGTCAACGCGATCGCCGCAGCCGGAACGTCGGCTCGCCGCCGCCGAACATACGCGGCAACCAGCAACAGCGCCGCGGCAAACCCCAGCCACGGCCACACCGGCCGACCGAGCGATTCGGGCCAGCGCCAGCCAATCACAATGCCCATCGACAACGCCAGCGCAACCAGCATCGACAGGCTTGTAACGGGCCTGTTGGCGTGCACCTCACCCGTGCTGCCCGAGGAATCACTGCGATTCAACCCGCCAGACATGACCGTCATCGTCGCGGGGTTTGCGGCCGGGTGCAACTGTTGAGCGGCGGCTGATCCATACCGATTCCGAACCACCCTTCGTATCGGTTACCATGTCAATGGAATGGCCTGCCGTGCGGCGGGTCGATTTGGAGGAAGTCCCGCAGGGGTCGCACCATGTTCACAATTACGCGAATCAAACTGTCTTCCGCGCTCGTGTCAATTGCAATCATCGCCTCCAATTTAGGCGGATGCGCCAGCGACCGCGCGGTCATCGGCCAAGCCAATCAGGTCCACGATGAGTTGAAGCCGACGGTGATCACCGATCCGGAACTCGCGGGCTACCTGCAATCGGTGGGCGACCGGATCATCAGCGCGGCCCGGGAGATGAATCAGCAGAACTACGGTCCCGAAGCCACGCGCCAGGAAGACAATTCCTGGATGTTCGCGCAAGGCATGCGGTTCCATTTTGTGAATTCCAAGACGCTCAATGCCTTCACCACCGGCGGCGAGCACATGTACATCTACAGCGAGTTATTTCAGAAGTGCAGCAGCGAGGATGAACTCGCTGCCGTCATGGCGCACGAATACGGGCACATTTACGGCCGACACGTGCATAAGGGGATGAATCGCCAGCACACTACGCTGGCCGCTGCACTTGGCGCTGGAGTTGCCGGTGCGGCCGTGGGCGGGAAAGACCATGGCGTGGAATATGGCTTGGGCGCGGCGGGAGCGACGATGGCAGCGGGTCAGTTCATCGGCATGGGATATACGCGCAAGGATGAAGCCGAAGCCGATGAACTTGGTTTCAACTTTTACACCCGCGCTGGATGGGATCCCAAGCGCTTTGACGATTTCTTCCAGCAGATGATCGACCTTGGCTACGACACCACGCCTGAGATGATGAGCGATCACCCTTCGCTGGCCAGCCGGGTGGAGGCCGCGAAGCAGCGCGCCGCGGCGCTTCCGCCTGATGCGTCCCAATGGCGTCGCGCGCCGGTGGCGAACGAAGCGCGCTTCAAGCAATTGCAGGCCCGCTCGGCGGAACTGGGCAAGTCGCTTCCGGCCGACAAATCCATGGAAAACGCGCAGGCGCTGCTCTCGGCGTTCAACAACTGCTTTGAGCCCGGCGGCTCGCCGGAACAAAAGAATGCGCGCGAAAACCTGGCCAAGCCGCGCTGATCGGACAGCGATTTGGCCCTACGATCCAACGCCTCCGTATGACTCAAATACTCGGCCAATCGCGCGCCTTGTACATCCTGCGCAACGCGTTGCGCTCAGGCCGCTTTCATCATGGCTGGATTTTTTCGGGATCGCGCGGCGTGGGAAAGTACACCGCCGCGTTGGAAGCTGCCCGCGTGCTGCTCGATCCCGCCGCACGCCAGGCCGTACGCGAGCATGACGCGGGCGATGCAACGCGCCTGATTGAAGGCGGCGGCGACTCGCGCATTCAGAATCTCATTCACGCCGGGACTCATCCCGATCTGCACATCATCCGCAAGGAAATGGCGAAGTTCTCCGACAACCGCAGCCTGCGCGACAAGAAGCAGTTGAACATTCCCATCGACCTGCTGCGCGAGCGCGTGATTGGCGGGAAGTCCGGCGAGACGTATCACGATGCCGCCGCCTATCGCACCGCGCAAATGGGACACGGCAAGGTGTTCATCATCGATGAAGCCGAACTCCTGGACCAGACGGGCCAGAACGCGATGCTCAAGACGCTGGAGGAGCCGCCCTCGGACACGTGGTTTTTCCTCATCACCAGTCAGCCCGATCGTCTGCTGCCGACGATCCTCAGCCGATGCCAGCATGTGCGCTTCGGCCGGTTGGATGAGCAGGCGATGAAACACTGGATGAAAAGCGGAGCGGTGGAAGCGGCGCGGCAGAAGCGCCCTGAAGATGAGCGGCCGCTGTTGTCTGGAGCTGCGGCGGCGAAGGAACTGCAGTGGTCGCTTGAATACGCTGACGGCTCGCCCGGCGTCGCACTGCTCGCACTGGAATATGGCTTCTACAACTGGCAGACCACACTGGAGCCAATGCTCGCGGACCTTGAGCGCGGCAACTTCCCCGCCTCCATGGGCGAGGCGTTGAGCGGTTTCGTCGAGGAATTTGCCCAGCAATGGGTGAAAACTCACGGCAAGCAAACCACGAGCAAGGACGCGGCGAACAAAGACGGCGCAAAGCACGTGTTCGCACTGGTGGCGGCCCACCTCCGCAGACGTCTCGCCAGCGACGTTGAAGCGGGGACGGAGGTGAGCAACTGGATGCGAATGATCGACCTGCTGCGCGATGCAGAGCGGCAACTTGAGTCCAACGTCAATGTGAAGATGCTGATGGAAAATCTCGTCGTGCAATGGTCGCTGCGCACACCCTCAGCGGCGGCGTGACCGAATGCGAGATACCGACAACCCAGAGGCTTGGTGACCGCGCGTCTCACCGCGGAGCGCGGAATGAGCAGTGGCATCGCTCCTTCGGCTTTTGGCTAAAAACCGGACGACGCAACTGCTGCGATTGCCACGACCCAGCCGCATTCGATCCGCTTGCCGTTCATTTCATTGTTTTGCCACACCTGTCGTCGGCTTCACTCCGCCGGCGAACAGTCCGCCGATAGGTGGAACATCGCGTTTTGTAGCGATCCTCAAGCAAACCAATCCAATCACAATCATCAGCAAACTCAGCGTTTGCCCGCGCGAGAGCAGTCCAAACGTCAACGGCACGCCTGCGTCGGGTTGGCGGAACACTTCCGTCGCAATCCGCAGGATGCCGTACCAGATCAAAAACCACGAGCCCACCACGCCGGGCTTGCGCGGCCGAAGCCAGATCAGCACCAGCAGCCCAAACAGGATCGGCCCATCCGTAATCGCCTGGAAAATCTGCGATGGATAAAACGCAGTCAAGAGCGGCTTGATCGCCAGCGCGACCTGCTCGTGCAGCGCAACGCTCGTGTCCCGCGCTGCATGCACAGCCTGATCAAAAAAGTTCCCGCTCGGGGGAATAATCGGCGCCAGTTGCTGGGCCGCCAGGTCCAACCGTTCCTGCGCATCCTGCACCAGTTGCGGTGAATGCCGCTGCGGATGGTTGACGATCGGCAGCCAGACTTCCGTGATTTCCTGCGCGTACTTGATGCTCCACCAAGGCGGATCGACGCCGGTCAGTCCTCGCCCGGCCACATACGACTGCATCGAATCGGGCAGCGGCTTGCCCCAGAGTTCGGCGTTGATGAAGTTGGCGATTCGCCCGAGACACAGCCCCGGCGTGGTGGCCATGCCCGCAAGATCAAGCAGGTGCAGCGACGACGTGTTGTTTTTCATGCCGAACCACCACACCGAGATGATCACGCCGATCATCCCGCCGTGACTCGCCATGCCGCCCTTGTTGATCGCCAGCAGGTCCCAGTACGGAAGGCTTTTGCTGAACCCGATGAACAGGTGCGGCTCATAGAAAATCGCATAACCCAGCCGTCCGCCCAGCAGCACGCCCAAGATCACAGCGAACATCAAATCGCCGACTTTCTGCGGCGGCAGTGGGCTCCAACTGCGGCGGGAAATCCACCGAATCATCATCCACGCAACGAGAAAACCCATCGCGTACGACAGCCCGTACCAGCGCACGCCAAAGCCGGATGAAAACTCGATCACGAACGGATCGAGCGTGTGAAGATATGAATCAGCCAAAACCATGATGGGACAACCGTATGCGCCGGGGTCGTGATACTCTAATGCGCATGGCCGATGATACGGCACCACAGCCATCGGGGGCGGGGGGCGGTCCCTCGGAGTTCGCGCGCCCAGCCCGGCCCGGCGACCTGACGCCGGCACTGCAGTTGCTGCTGGCCGGGCACACGCTTTCCGCGTCGCAGGCCGCGACCGCATTTGAAGCGATGATGACCGGGCAGTCGCATCACGGCGAAGTTGGCGCGCTGCTGGCGCTGCTGGCCACTCGCACACCAACGGCCGAGGAAATTCTGGGCGCCGCCCGCGTCATGCGAAAGCACGTGGATCGCGTGTGCTGCTCAATCGCTGCGGATGAGATCGTAGATACCGCCGGCACGGGCGGCGCGCCCAAGACCTTCAACGTCTCCACCGTCGCTGCCATCATCGCCGCGGCCGCCGGAGCAAAGGTCGCAAAGCACGGCAACCGTTCGCGAACCGGACGTGGGTCGGCGGAAGTGCTGAAGAAACTGGGCGTGAACATCGACGCCGATCGAACCGTTCAGGCGCGATGCCTGGAGCAGATCGGCGTGTGTTTCTGCTTCGCGATCCATCACCATCCGGCCACCCGGCACGTCATGCCCGTGCGGCAAGCGTTGGGGTTTCCCACCATCTTCAACCTGCTTGGCCCGCTGACCAATCCCGCCGGCGCGCGGCGGCAACTGATGGGCGTGTTCAACTGGAAATTCCTCCAGCCGATCGCTGAGGCGTTGCGCGATCTGGGCGCGATCCGCGCGATGGTGATTCACAGCAACGACGGGCTGGATGAGTTCTCGCTTTCCGCATCCACCAACGTCTTTCACGTTCGCGATGGAAAAGTCAGCGAGGAAGTGGTTTCGCCACGGCAACTGGGGCTGACGATGACCTCGCGCGATGAGCTGGTGGCGCAGGACTTGGATGACGCAGCGCGAATGATTCGCGATGTGCTGGAGGGCAAGGCCGGCCCGGCGCGCGAGATGGCGCTCTTGAACGCCGCCGCAGCGATCTATGTCGCCGACAAGGCAGGCTCCATGCAAGAAGGGCTGGAACACGCGGTCCGCGCCATCGACAGCGGCGCGGCGCGGCAGACGCTGCAGAACCTTGCGAAAACATCGCAATAGCAGGTCCTCTTTCAGTGCATCAGTCCTGGCACGAACGCGATTCCGATGGAAATCGCGATCAACAGAATGATGATCCACTCCAGCAATTCCAGCCGGCGCGTGTTCTGAAAATCCGAGAGTTTGCTGTACAGGCTTTCGACAGTCTGCAACTTGCGCAGAATGCTTGCGTCCCAGTCGGGAATGTGCAGCCGCTGCGACGCAAGGCGATACACGCGGGCCAGAAACTGATCACCAAGCAGTTTCAGCGCGTTGTTCACCTCTTCAAACAAGACCGCGCTTTCCATCTGCAAACGCGCGAGGCGGCGCAGGTCAGTCCGCCCGGCGTGCAAACTCAGCGAACGACGCCAGCGCCGCTCCGACAGCGCCTTGTAAAAGGTATCCAACACGCGATCCAACTGGTCGTCGAGATATCGCATCTCCAGCAGTTCGACATTGGCGAATTCCAGCACCGCCCGAACGTCGTCCACGTCCGTGCCAATGATCAGCGCCGCCTGCCAGTCGATCACCGCGAGATCATCCGGACTGTAGGAAATGCGGCACGACATGGCCTCGTGCGTTTCCTGATCCGAAAGCGGCTTGCCCTCGGAACGCAGGATTTGGGCCAGCGCCATGGCGTGCGCATCAACGAATGCCTGCGGATCGGCAGCGGGCGAAAGCGATTCGGCGTGGTAAATCGCGTAATCTTCCACCAGCGGCGCAATGTTCGCCTTGTTCACCGCGGGTCCCAGGCGCTGGATCAAGTGCTCCACGCGCCGGCGGGCATCGGCCTGCATCGCCGCGTTGCCCGACAGGGCGTTGCTCAGAGCTGCAAGGTTCGCCATCGGCCCTGCGATGTCGATGGTGTACATCACCTCGACGGCGCCGAAATCAAAGAACACGCAATTCACCACGGCACTGGTGGCAAATCGATCCAGAACGAACGGCTCGCCCATTTCGGTGACGCGCAGCGGCGGAGGCTGGAACTCGAAATATTCCGGAGCGCGGCGGCGATGAGGCAGCGACTCGCGCGATGCGGGATCCGTCACCCGCTGCTGCGCCTGCTCCAGGTCGATCGCCGCGCCAATGTCGTACACGAAAAGGCAATGGCACGTGCCGCGTTCGATGCGCGGGTCCGGCATGCGCGTATCCAGACTTTCCGCGGGCGACTGCGGCGCGACGGCAGGCCGCGCCGTGGTTTCACCGGCAGGTGGTGGGGTGGGGTGAGGCTGCATGAGATTCCGCCGCGGCGCGGCGGCGCATCATCATAAACCACTGCGGCGCGGGTTGCCTGTGGCCGGTCGATGTCGTTGAAACTACATCGAATCTCGACGTCGCCACGACGTTTTTGCCGCGTGTGGTCCGGCAGCACTCTTCACGATGAGGGTTGCGCTACCGCCCAGCCGCCATCAGCAGCATCGGCCGGTGCAGCAGCAACTGGTCCTGAATCGGGCCGTTTCCCGCCTCGGCGATTTCAATCGTCAGTTCGCGGCCTGCGAGCGCGACGTTGATGCTTGCGGCGGGATTCGCCGCGTTCAAATGACCGCGGAAAACCTCCGCGTCGTTGCTGCGAATGATCAATTCGTAATCGCCCCATTCCATCGAGCCGCGCGGCAGCTCGGCCTCGGCGACAAACCGCTGCACGCCCACCGGCAGCGCGTACCGCACAACCAGCGGGCCCTGATACTGAAGCGATGAAAGATTCAGCGGCGCGTTGGGATTCGTTTCCTGAGGCTTGGGCAGCATGTACCGCGTCGCCGGCCCTTCGATGCGTGAAGGCGCCAACGTCGCAAGCGGAATCATGCCTTGCGGGTCAAGCAATATCGCGGCGATCTGCGAAAGGCCCACGCGCGTCGGCTGGGTCCCCGCGACAAGCGCCGATCCGCTCAGCCGCACGTAACCGTCATCGCCGACCGCGATGGACTGCACATCGATGACCGATCCTTCATCAAACCAGATTCGTTTTCCGGTGGGGGGCTGCTTGCCGGCAATCATCGTGATGGCGGAGACAAGTTCGATGGGGATGTCTATGTTCTGCTTCTTGCCGGCGCGTTCGACTTCGAGCGTAATAGAACTGCCGATCGCCATGACCAGGCCTTCCTGCCGGTCGCCATTGGCTAAAAGCACCACATCGAGTTCGCCGGGCGCAGGCGCGCTGGCCGTGGGCGTCAGCACCATGGAGTCGATCAATTTCAAAGGCACATCCACGCGGCCCAGCCACGGATGGCTCCACGCCAGCGTTTCAGGCGCGGCTTCCGATCCCACCCAGGCCTCGCCCGGCAACCGCTGGCCGTCGGCGAGCAACAGCATGCCGGCGGTGCGCGGCTTGATGGCGGCCTGGGGATTCAGCAGCGCGACGCATTCCTTCAGTGGAATCTTCTCCCAGGATTTGTCCTGCGGCAGATGCTCGACATACTGGTCACTGATCGCCGTGAGGCGGATCGGCTGCACCTGCATCGAGCGCCGCACGAGCAGAAAATCGCCGGTGTCGGCGTGCGCGGAGCCCGTGAGAAATGCTGCGAGAATCACCAAGCACGCAAGCGCGCGTAATCGCACGCGGTGGAGGGCGGAGAGTTGGTCGTGAATGAGTGAAATCTCGATCACCTCTGAAAGATCGGCAAATAACGCTTCGGCATTTGGAGAACGATGAGGCTCATGGCCGTGGCGTCGTCGCCGCCGGTGTGATTATCGAGCCATCCGCCGTTGGAGGACTGTCGCGAGATCAGTTCATCGCGCGCGGCAGGCCACCACTTTTCCCACTTCTCGCCGCCGGCCATGTACATGGCCTGAATGGCGTAGTAGTGGCCGTAATAATAGTGGGCCTGGCCCGCCATGCCGCCGCCGGGGAATGAGTTGCGAATCAGATACTGCAGGCCGCGCTCGATGGAATCATCCTCATAAATGCCCGCGTAATACAGCGTGGCGACGGCGGCGGCTGAGCGCGGCCAGGCCGATCCGCCGGCCTGCAGCATGTACTTGAAACCGCCATCGGGATTCTGGCAGCGGCGCACATATTCCACCGCGCGGTCGATCGTCTGCTTGGGAACCTTGATCCCCGCGTTGCGCGCCGAGCGCAGGGCCATCACCTGGCAGATGGTGACGGACACGTCAGCGTCGTAGGGCACGGGGTTGTAGCGCCAGCCGCCTTCTTCGTTTTGCGTGCCGACGATGAGTTCCACCGCGCGCACCAGCGCATCGCGCACGCGCTTGTCATCGGGATTCATGCCGTAGATTTCGCCGAGAAACAGCGTGGCGAATCCGTGGCCGTACATTGGACCGTGCGAAGGCTCGCCGGTGAGCAGTCCGGTTTCGGTGGAATGTGCGAGCACGAACTCCAGCGCCTTGGACACTTCCTCGCCATAGGGCCCGCGTCCGGGCAAATTGCCGTCGGCCATGTACGCCAGCGCGCACAGCGCGGTGATGCCCACGTGCTTGCCGTAACGCCCGCGGCCGAACGAGCCATCGCTGTTCTGCTGGCTGCGCATGTACTCAAAGCCCTTCTGCACCGCGAGATGCATGGCTTCGGTCATTTCGTTGGCGGTGGGGTTGTTCTCTGCGCTGTGCTGCGGGCGCGCCTCGGGCGCTTCGACCGCTTCTGGTTGCGAAGCCGGAGGTGCAGCGGGCGGGGACGCGGTAGCCGGCCGAGTCTCCTGCGCCGGCGCGATGCCCAAGGCTGCGCATGCGATCGCCGCACAGGCAATGAACGCACCGCGCTGGAGAATCAGTCTCAAGGCGAGCCCTCCTCGGCCAGCCGCTTGTAGTACTCCTGCGTCAACTGCTGATACAGCGATGAGAATTTCTCCTTGCGCCCCTGAAGCAACTGATCGCGCACGCGCGGCGGCAGGCTGCCCCATTCCGCGCGCGACTCCTCCAGCACCGTGTTGATATCGCCCTGCTGCATCGGCGGCGGGTCGCCTTCCTGACTGTCGGAGGGCTTGTTGTTGCGCTCGTTGCCGGTGTTCTGCGGCTGGCTCTTCTGCTGGCCGGGGTTCTGCTTGGATTGCTGGCTCTTGCTCTGGGATTGCGAGGATGAACTTGACGACGATGAACTTTGCGACATCGACTGGCTCTTCTTGGCCTGATCGATCAGGTGGGCCAGTTTGGCGAGGATGTCCTCCTGCACGCGCTGCGTGCCCAGGCCCGGGTCAAACCGCACATCGAGCAAATCCGCGCTCAACGACATCTTCTGCACCGCCTGCGAAAAACCATCGGCGATTTCGGCCTCGTTCAACTTCTGTTTGAGTTCCTCATCCGCTTCGCGCGCCGCCGCCTCGCCGGCTTGCTCCTGCGATTCCTCATCAATGCCCAGCAGGTCGTCCAACGAACCTGGCTGTGTCTGAGGTGGCGTCTGAGATTGGGTCTGCGGCAGTGTGGCTGGGGGCGCGGGTTGAGCATCGGTTTCCTGCGCCAACGCGCTGTTGTTGGCGAACTCGCTGAAACACGCCGCGATCGCAGCGATCAGGCCACACCACGCTGCGCGATGCATCACTCGATGAAGATCATTCAGGCAACGGTTCATCTGGCTCCTGTGGTGAAGGCTCTGCGTCGGGCGGCTGAACGTCCGGCATGGGCGCGCCGGGCTGGTTGCGCTGCAGGGCCTCGAGCATCTGTTTGCCCAAATCCATCAACTCGCGCTGGTGCTGGCCGATGTCGCGCAGCCGCAGGCGCATTTGTGCCGCATCCAGGTCGCCGCGCTTGTCCAGTTCCTTTGTCAGATTGTAGACCTGTTCCTGCAGGCCCTGAAGCAGTTTGAGCTGCGCGATGGGCGGAATCAGCGGCTGCTGGCCGCTCTGGCCCTGCCCTTGCTCGCCCTGCTGCTGATCCTTCGCGAATTCGCCCGGCGGCGAAGCGATTTCCTCCAGCGCCTTGATCAACCGGCCGATGCTGTCGGCGATCTGCTGCTGACGGTCGATCACGTCCACGTTCACCGTGCCGCCGGCCAGTGAATCGCTGATCGTGCTGGACCAGCCGTCGATCATGCGGTGCACGTGCACGAAGATGGGCGAGTCGAGGATTTCGCTGGTGGAGTCGCGCAGTCCGTTCAGGCCCGTGCGAATTTCATCCTGCGATGTGCCCAATCGCCGCGCCTCGATCAACTGTCGCCGATCCAGTTGCGGAATGGCTGCCAGCGGGAGTGTTTCTTCGCGCACGGCGATCTGGCGTTCGGCGAACTTGGAGTAGGCGGCCATCAACTCCTCGCGCCGCCGCTGAACTTCCTGATCCTGCGTTTTCTTCTGGAGTTGTTCGGCCAGGTCCTTGGCTTCTTTGAGCAAGGCCAATGAGCGGTTCTCAGCCGCTTCGGCTTCTGCGGCGTTCACCGGCTGGGCGCGAAGCGCCGCCACGGCGGCGCCTTGCGTG
>CAMPIL010000044.1 GCA_946886375.1 uncultured Phycisphaerales bacterium | reverse complement strand
GCCAGGATTGCACGCGCGACAGGCCGAACTGGTGCGAGAGGATCGCCTGCACACGCGCTTGCAAGGCGATATCAAGCGTCAGGCGGACATCGCGACCTGGCACGGGTTCGGTGCGCGTTTGCTCGCCGGTATCCACCCGCTCGTGAACTTCGCCGCGCAACCCGCGCAAGACATCCTCAAACGCACCCTCGATGCCGCGCGCTCCAACCACGTCGCCGGGTTTGTACCAGCCAAGGTCAATCGCACCACTGACCGGATCTCGAAACGGCCGCCGCTGCACGTCTTCGCCCCAAACCTCATCGCGCACCGAACCTATGACGTGGTCCGCAACACCGATCACCCGCACCATCAGCGGTTGTTCGTTTCGCAGAGGGCGTGGCAGGCTTGTGCGGCTCAAACGCACTTCCGCGCTGGACCACGGGTATTCCCGCCGGCGCGAATCCTGCACCACGACCATGTCGGGAAACTGCTGGTCGAGTTTGCGAAACGCGAACGCGACATCGTCGCTGACGCCGGCGAGTATGACATGCGCCTCTTTCTGTTCGCGGATCGGCTGCGGCTTGAATTCCTCCTCGGTGATGCCGAACTCCATCTGCTCCTGCAAGCGCTGGCGCTCCCACACCATCGCGGCCGTGGACTGCACATCGGCCTTGATTTCATCCATGCGCGATTGCAGTTGATCCTGCGTCATGTTGCCAAGGCGGCAGATTTCCTGCCACAGGCGGGTGCGCTTGGCTTGGGTTTCGGGGATGAACTTATGAACCTCAGCCTCGCGCTGTTCCAGACTCAGAGCGTTCCACTTGGCCCGGCCGACTGACGCAACAGCCTGCTTTCTCGCCTGCGTTTTGCACCACACGCCAGTGATGACCGCGTATTCCACCGCGATGTTGGAACTGGCCCGATCCAACGCCAGCACCCGCCCGTGACGATCGAGAATCCGTCCGCGATGCGTGGGCAAAAACGTGCGGACATCGAGTTTGGATTCCGCCTCGGCCAGCCGCTCGCTGCCTTGCACGACCGACAGCCGGATCATCTGGCCGGTCATGACAACGATCATCGCCGCGAACGTCGCCAGGATCAGCAACAGCCGCCGGTGAAACATGCTGGGGATGATTTTGTTCTTGTCCAAGGATCAGGCTCAAACGGGCGTGCCAATCGCCACAGTTGTACCATCGGCCGAACGCGAGGTGCCGCTTGCATCCCGATCCAACTGCCTGGCAGGGCCCTAGACGTTGAAGAGGAAGTGCACCACGTCGCCATCGCGCATCTGGTAGTTCTTGCCTTCGCTGCGCAGTTTGCCGGCTTCCCGGATTCCCTTTTCCGAGGTGTATTTCACAAGATCATCCACCAGGAAGCACTCGGCTCGAATGAAACCTCGCTCGATGTCGGAGTGGATCACCCCTGCGGCCTGAGGCGCCGTTGCCCCCTGGCGAATCGGCCAGGCCCGGACTTCCTTTTCGCCTGCGGTATAGAAGCAGGCCAACCCCAAAAGAGCGTTCACAGCCCGGGCCAAAGGACCGATGGCCGGCTCCGCCAACCCCATGGATTGAAGCATTTCGCCTCGGTCAGCTTCATCCAGTTCGGCGAGTTCGGCTTCAAGTTTTGCGCACACCGCCACGGCTTGGCCGCCGGTGGCCTGGGCGTGCTTCATCACGGTCTGGGCGTGTGACGATGTGCCTGCAAGATCATCTTCACCCACGTTGGCGACATACAGCACGGGCTTGGAGGTGATCATGCCGTAACTCTTGAGGATCGAAAACTCCGCTTCGCTCCAGCCCGTGACGCTGCGGATGGGTTTCCCTTCGTTGAGCGACGCCATGGCCTTTTCCAGCACGGCGACGCGGGCCTTGGCGTCTGCATCGGCGGCCCGTGCGGCCCGGCTGGCCTTGTCCAGCGCGGATTCGGCCACCTGCAGGTCAGCAATGATGAGTTCGGTGTCCATCTTGTCGATGTCGCCGATGGGATCAATCTTGCCTGAACCGTCATCGAAACATCGCACGACGTGGCAGATGGCATCGACCTGCCGCACGTGAGCCATGAACGCGTTGAGTTTGGTCGCGCCGCTGGCTCCGCTTCCCGGCGCCACGCCCGGGATATCCACGAACTGGATCGTCGCGTTGATAATTTTCTTGGTGGGAATGAACGAGGCGATGGTGCCCAGCCGCGGGTCGGGGATTTTCGCGACGCCCACGTTGGGTTTCAGTCCGCCCCCGCCGCCTCCCGGAGCGTGGCTGCCGGTCAATGCATTGAACAGAGTTGTCTTGCCCACACCGGGCAGGCCGACGATCCCGCATTCCATGATGAATGAATCTCGCGAAAGAAGAAATTGAAAGCGTGAATAGTAGCAGCCGCACGGGGTTTAGCGCGTTGCCGGCTCAATCGTTCCCCACACCACTGGAAGACGCATCGCACTCTGGAGCATCCCCAGGTATTCCGCGGCCGGAATCTCAATGCACCCGAACTGGTCCAGATGCTCGTTCCAGAACTGCGTGTCCAGCAGCGTGAAGCCGAGCGCTCGCAGATGTTGAACCAGATGCACCAGGCAGACCTTGGATGAGTTGCTCCCGCCAGCCTCGGACCTGCTGAACATGGACTCGCCGAAGAACGCCCCGCCGATCTGCACGCCGTACAACCCGCCGACGAGCGCACCGCCGACCCACGCCTCCACGCTGTGCGCGTGGCCCATCTGGTGCAGTTGGCAATAGGTGCGGATGATCGTCTCGTTGATCCAACTTCGATTGAATCCGCCTCGATCGGTGGCGCATCCGCGCATCACCTGCTCGAATGCAGCGTCAGTTCGAATCTCAAACCTGTTCTTGCGCACCTCGCGTGCGAGATTTTTTGGGATTTGAAACGCATCCGAGGGATGCAGCGGAATGATGCCGCGCGGATCAGGGCTGAACCACTCCAACCGGCCAGACTCCGGATCACCCATCGGAAAAACGCCATGGCCGTAGGCCCACAGGAGCAAGTCCGGGGATGGATTCTGCAGGTCTGCCCCGGCCGGCGGGCGCGGCGCAAATGCTGCATTGACAAGGGGTTGGCGTTCGGAAGCCGCTTCAGGTTTTTGCGAGTCGGCTCCCATCATTTCAACCGCGCCAATCCATCTGAAAATTGCGGTACATTATGGCTCATACTTCAGGAGAATCACACATGAGATTTACGCTCGTTCAGTTTACGACCGTCGTGGCATTGTCCACCAGCGCACTGGCACAATCGCGCGTGATCATCACCGAGATCATGTACAACCCAGCCTCCCACGAACGCAAAGGCGAAACGGAATGGGTTGAAATCGCCAACGTCGGCAGTGAGCCTATCGAAATCAAGGACTGGCGCCTGAAAGATGAAGACAAAGGCGCCTGGGGCAAATTCAGTTGCACGCTCGCGCCCGGCGCGGTGGCGGTACTCATCAACGGCGATGCGGTGAAGGAAGAGCAATTCCGAGCCGCGTGGGATGCGCAAACTGAAAGCGCCGATCCCGCGGCCAAGCCGACCTATCAGGTCATCCCCGTGAAATGGGGCGGCCTCGCCAATGATCCCGGCCCGGACAACGAAGTGCTGCAACTGGTCAACGACAAGGACGAAGTCGTCTGCGAAGTGAAGCAGGCTGGCGAATGGCCGAAGGTGAAAAACGCCGGCGGGCCCAGCGTTTTCCTGGCCGATGTCACGGCCGCTGACCTCAGCCTCGGCAAGACGTGGGCGCTCTCGACCCGAGGCCAGAACGGCGCACGCACCAACAAGACAACCGAAATCTTCGACAAGGAAGATTGTGGATCGCCCGGCTTCATCCCGACCGCCAGCGCGGTGGCGACCAAGCCCCCCGAAGCCGCGCCGCAGGTCAAGGCCAAGGACGATAAGATCGACTATTGAAATCGTTGAACATCGTTCCTCATCGAGCAGTCCGGACGTGAGCCACACATGAAGTACCGGCGCCTGGGCATGTGGGGCGTGAAGTTGTCCGAACTCGGCTTCGGATCGTGGTTGATTTTCAACCAAGGCGATCAGTCGCACGCGGACCTTCTGCACCGCACGGCGTATGAGAACGGCATCAATTTCTTCGACACCTCCAACGCCTACGGCCGGGGCCAGACCGAGGTCATCGTCGGCCGTGCGCTGCGCCCCTTTCGGCGCGAAACGTACGTGCTGGCGACGAAGGCGTTCTGGCCTTACGACCCGCAATGGCCATTTCCAGGCGCGAATGATCGCGGACTCAGCCGCAAACACTTGTTCCAGGAATGTCACAACTCGCTGCGACGCTTGAACGTCGAGTACATCGACCTGTACCAGTGCCACCGTGCCGATCCGGAGACGCCGATCATTGAGACCTGCCGGGCGATGAATGACCTCATCAATCAGGGAAAGGTCCTGTATTGGGGCGTGAGCGAATGGAACGCGGAGCAGATCACCGAGGCGATTTCGATCTGCGATGACCACAACTGGCACCGGCCGGTCAGCAATCAGCCGCTGTACAACATGCTTGAGCGGCATTGGGAATCAACGGTCTTTCCCACGTGCAAGCGCTTCGGCATGGGGATCGTGAACTTTTCGCCTCTTGCGGAAGGTCTGCTCACGGGCAAGTACCTGCACGGCATTCCCAAGGACAGTCGTGCGGCGGATGAAAAGGCCGGTCAGTTCATCGCGCCACGCATGACGCAACAGAACCTGGAGATCGTGAGCAGGCTGGCCGCGCTGGCGCAAGGCATGGGCGTGCCGCTGGCGGCGCTTGCGCTGGCATGGTGCCTGCGAAGGCCTGAGGTCACCAGCACGATCATTGGCGCGACGAAGCCCCAGCAGATTCTGGAGAACATCAAGGCCACTGAAATCGTGCTGGACGACGCCGTGTTGGACCGGATCAACATGATTCTGGGCGGATAAGCCGAACGCTCAATCATCAAATCCATCCGCGTGATTCGGCGACCATCCCGCGGCTTTGCGCTCGCGCAACACTGCGCCAATCCGCTGCACCACGCCGTCATCATCGTTCACACCACGTTTGCCTTTTCGCGGCTTGACCGTCTCGTGCACCGGATACAGCGCCCTGCTTTCCGCAAGCAGTTTGGCGATCACTTTGCACTGCGATTTCGTGCGCACTTCCGCGGCGACCCAGCCCGATCCGGCCAACGTGCGGAACGAATGCGGCGTGATCCAATCGTGTTGGTCCACGACTTCGCGGGCGCGATCCTTTGTCAACTTGAACCCGACGTACACGGCGTCACCTGCATCGCTCAGGCACACGTGCGAAAGCAACTTGAACTTCCGCGAGTCGCCGACCTTGTACGCACGACCGCCCCACTGCACGGTTGAGAACACGCCCGGGAGGCCGTTCAAGGCCGAGGCGACCGATTCCTGAATCTCGATGATCCGCTTGGACATTCCGAATTGTTTCCCGCGAACCTCGCTCAAACCAGTGCACTGCGAATGGGCCAGCCGGTCAGTGGCAAGGCTTACACCCCCGCCGCGTGAGTCTTGCTCCATTTCGCGATCAAGTGCCGGTAATGCCCGGTGAAATGATCGCGCTCGTGCGGCTGGAACGTCTCCTTCACGCTGCGCACCAGCAGGTCATCAAACTCATTGCTCGCGAAGTACTCGTGCGCCACATCTTCAATGTGGCACAGGTGCTTGTCGCAGAACTCGTGAAACCGGTCAGCCTGGAAATACTCCTCCGCAATCTTGAAGTACTCGCGCAGTTTCCGGTCGTATGACCAGTCGGCGCGATCAGCGATCTTGAAGTACCGCCGATGATCGAGATTGAGTTCCATCAAGCGATTCGTCGCAGCGCAGAAGATCGTCCACTTGAGCAGTGATGTCATCGCCCAGGGAAAGTGAACGTGCAGGCTGATGATCGCCACATCGGGGCACGCGTTGGCGTAGTCGATGGGCGAAGCCTTGCCATCCTTCACGATTGTCTCGCAGGAATTGAATTCCCAACGGAAGTACGCGTTGATCAGGCGGCTGATCGTCGTGATTTCATCGGTGAGTTTGTCATCGAGAAAATCGATGCCTTCCTCGTACCGCTCGTGCATCGGCCGCTCTGGCCGGTAGCGCATGATGCGTGTCTGCGGGCCGATGGTCAGGCTGCGTGCAAAGTGGTCGTAATCCGCAATTCCCGCCTGCACGTGCATCAAGGCCTGGCCGGACGCGTCATACGAGCGATGCAGGTCGCCGCGATTGTCCACGCGACTGACTCCGCGCCACCCGCCGCCGTCAAACGGCTTCATGTACAAGGGGTAGCCGATCGTCTCCGCGATTGCATCCAGATTGAACAACTTGTTGTAGCGCTCAGCGGTGGCCTGATACCGTTCATTGCTCGGTCCCACCTTGTGCGGCAGCAGCCACGTCTTCGGGATGTTCAACCCCAGCCGCATCATCGCGCAGTACGCGGTGTGCTTCTCCATGCACTGGAACGTGAATGGATTGTTGAGCAGGTACACGTCATCCATGATCGCGACCTTCTTGAGCCACTCGCGCGCAATCGGATACCACCACGCGGCCCGATCGATCACCAGCCGATGTCGCGGCTTGTAGCGCAGATCAAACGGCTCAACCGACACGCGCTCCGTGACAAACGTGTGCGTCTGCCCGCCTTCCTTGAAATTCAGCGACGCCCGACGCAACAGCGATTCAAAGGCCGTTGGCCAGTCGTCCTCCGCGCCCAGCATCAGACCAATGAGATGTTCGGCCATGGCGTTTTTCCTTCCACGAAGTGCGAGAGGTAATACACGATCTGCTTGCGCCACCACGGCCAGTCGTGCGCGACGTCGTGACCCCACAAATCCATGTAGTTGGGCAATTGCTTCGCGCTCAACACCCCCCAGAACTCGCGCGTGCTTTCCAGCGATCGCTCCTCCCATTTCCCTTGGCCTGAGATCAGCGCGATGAACACGCTGCGGCGAAGTTCGGCCAGCAGGTCTTCGCGCATGTTGGAGACGTACTCCACTGGATTGTTGAAGTACGCCCATTCATCGTGATGTCCGCCCAGCAGCCAGCGAATGTCGTACGCGCCGCTCATGCACAATGCTGTGCAAAAGTGCTGCGGATGCTTGAGCGTGAAGTTTGCGGCATGAAACGCGCCGAAACTGCAACCGGCCGTCATCAGTCGGATGGATTGATCGCCGATGTCGCGCCGGATCGCCGGCAGCGCGTGATTCATGATCCAGTCTTCATACAGCGTGTGTCGCCAGGCACGTTCCTGCGGCGGCTTGTGTTTGGCCCACCAACTCTCAGAATCGTAACTTCCCACGCAATACAACCGAAGTTTGCCTGCTCCGATCAACGGCGAAAGCGCCTCGATCATGCCGAAGCCTTCGAAGTCGGTGGCGGAACCTTCAGATGATGGAAAGACAAGCACGGGCGTTCCCGCGTCGCCGTACGCAATGATGTCCAGTTCACGGCCGATGGCGGGGCTGAACAGCCGAGCGTGCTCGCGCCGCGTGTGGCTCGGTCGGGGTGCGTCGATCAGGGTTGGCATGGAGGGTCCATGGTAACAATCCCTCTCGTGAATCCATAGATAACTGAGGTCGCGCCGATGCAGTCGCGAGACTGCAGCGGGCATGTTCGCCCTCGCTTGACGCGGCAAGGCGAACCTCTACAATTGCCGCTCTTCCCCACATGGGGCCGTCGGTGAGGCAGGTGAGTTTGCATGAAGAACCACTCGCAGCGCCGCATGGGGCAGCCAGTCGCGGTGACGGCTGCTCTCGCCTTTGGGGTTGTTCGCCGCGGTATGGTTCGGCTGTGCCGGACGACAGACCGCGAAAGTTTCCCCTGGCATGCAAAATGCCTCGGTGTCAGGTTTGGTCGTTCGGGCGCAGGGTTCGGACCTCTTGCCTGCTATGATTGTTCTCGGCAAGCCGCATCACTGGCCCGTGGTGTAATGGTAGCACATTTGATTTTGGTTCAAAGAGTCGAAGTTCAAATCTTCGCGGGCCAATTTGCTGATGCGGTGATGACTTGAGCACGTCGAGCGAAAACTCAGTGCACGCACAAGGATCGGGCAACGCCACGCCCGAGAGTCTTGGCGCGGTCATATTGGCCGCCGGCCTGGGCAAGCGCATGAACAGCGATCTGCCCAAGGTGGTTCACAAGGTGGCCGGGCAGCCGATGGTGCGCTGGGTGGTGCAGGCGTGTCGCGAGTCCGGCGCAAATCCAATCGTGCTGGTGATCGGTCATGGCGGCGAGGCGGTCAAGCAGGCGTTCGCCGGCGACGACGACGACATTCGATACGTCGTGCAGGACAAGCAGATAGGCACCGGCCACGCCACGCTGTGCGCCAAGCCCGCGCTTGCCGATTTCACCGGCGATCTGCTGGTGCTTGCCGGCGACGGTCCCTTGATTCGCGCCGCGACAATCCAGGCGATGCACCGTAAGCACTTGGAAACACGCGCCGCAGCAACAATGGCGACATCGGTCATTCCCGATCCAACCGGCTACGGCCGGATCGTGCGGGAAAACAATGGAAGTTTCTCCGCCATCGTCGAACACAAGAACGCATCGCCGAGCCAGCGCATCATTCGTGAGGTCTATCCCAGTTACGCGTGCTTCGACGCGAAACTGCTGTTCCAGATGCTTGATCAGCTCAAACCCGACAGCGTCAGTGGCGAGTACTACCTGACGGAAGTGTTCGCCATGCTCAAAACGCGCGGTCATCGCATTGAGATCGTGGACGCTGTGCCGCCGGAAGATGTGCTGTCCATCAACGACCCGCAGCAACTGGCGGAAGTGGATGGCATTCTGCGGGCGCGGCTGAACTCCCGTTCAACACCAAAGAGGCGGGCGGAGGTTTCTTCATGAGCGCGGCCGACCGCGACCATCTCAAGATCTTTGCCGGACGCGCCGGCCGCCCGCTGGCCGAAGCCATGTGCGCCCATCTCTCGCTGCCCTTGGCCGAGGGCAACACGGACATGTTCCCGGATGGCGAACTGATCGTGAAGGTGGATGAGGACGTGCGCGGCCGCGACTGCTACGTCGTGCAGTCCACGTGCGATCCGGTGAATAACAACCTGATGGAGTTGTTGATCTACATCGACTGCCTTCGCCGCGCATCGGCCAAGCGAATCACGGCCGTCATTCCGTATTTCGGCTACGCTCGCCAGGACCGCAAGGACATCGGCCGCACGCCCATCACCGCGAAACTTGTTGCCAACCTCATCACTGCGGCGGGCGCGGACCGCGTGCTGTGCATGGACCTGCACGCCGCACAAATTCAGGGATTTTTCGACATCCCGGTGGATCACCTTTCTGCCACGCAGGTGTTCTACGAGTATTTTCAAACCATCCGCGATCAGTTGGGCCGGGTGGTGATCGTTTCGCCGGACGTGGGCAACGTCAAGGTGGCGAATACCTACGCGAGCCTGCTGGATGCCGACTTGGCGATCATCGAGAAACGCCGTGAATCGGGTATGAAGGTTTCGACCAAGAATCTCATCGGTGAAGTCGCCGGCCGCACCGTGCTCATGTTTGACGACATGATTTCGACGGCAGGAACAGTCTGCGAAGCCGCCAAGATGGTGATGGCCCACGGCGCCAAGGACGTGATCGCCGCGGCCACGCACGCGGTGCTCGTGGGCATGGCGATGCAGCGGCTGAACGAAGCGCCCATCAGCCAGGTGATCGTCACCGACACCATTCCAGACGGCCAGCGCACCGCGCCGATCGCCCACAAACTCGTCCGGCTGAGCGTCGCCAAACTGCTTGGCGAAGCGGTGCACCGAATCCATCACGACATGTCCGTGTCTGCCCTGTTCCGCCGCGGAGCCGAGGGCACGCGATGAGCCGGGCGCTCATCCAACGACCTATCATTGTTGCTTTTTGACTGAAAGAGGAATTGATCGATGAAACGAGAAACACCCACCATTGCCGCCACCCCGCGCGAACGCGTCGGCAGCCGTTACTCCCAGCGCTTGCGCAAGTCAGGCAAACTTCCCGGCGTGATTTATGGTCACAAGGCGAATCCTGTCGCCATCAGCGTTGATGAAAAGGAAACGCTCGCGGTGCTCAAGCACGGCGCGCACGTCGTCAACGTGGCCGTCGAAGGCGGCCAGCCCGAGACCTGCCTGGTCAAGGACCTGCAGTTCGGTTACCTCGGCGACAACGTGATCCACATCGATTTCGCGCGCGTCGATCTGAACGAAGAGGTGGAAGTCAAGGTTCACCTTCGGTTCGTGGGCGTGCCCGAATCCGCCAAGAAGCCGGGCTCCATCCTCACGCATCCAATGTCTGACCTCGAAGTCATTTGCCGCGTCGCGGACATTCCTGGTGAAATCAAGGTTGATCTCTCCAAGATGGAAGAGGTGTTCACCGTCAGCGAAATCCAACTGCCTGAAGGCGTGCGCACCAAGGTCTCGCCATACCACATCGTGGCGCAGGTTTCCTTCATCGCGGAAGAAGTCGTCGCTTCGCCCGAAGCCGCCGAAGTGGCTGCCGGTGCGGCCGAGCCCGAAGTCATCACCGAGAAGAAGCCAACGGAGGAAGGCTCCGAAGATTGATGCCCCGAGCGGCTGGGCACGCGCACGATTCAAGATTGAATGCCATGAAACTCATCATCGGCCTCGGCAATCCTGGTCCAGAATACGACCACACCCGGCACAACGTCGGGTTTGTGGCGCTGGATCGCCTTGCGCGCCGGCACGCTCCGGGCGCAATTGCCCGCAGCAAGTTTCACGGCGCAACGGTGGATGCAACGATCGGCGACGAAAAAATCGTGCTGCTCAAGCCGCTCACTTACATGAATCGCTCCGGCCAGAGCGTCAGCGAAGCCGTGGCGTTCTTCAAGTTGAATCCATCGCAGGACTTGCTGGTCATCGTGGATGATGTTGCCTTGCCTTGTGGAACGATTCGCCTGCGGGCTGACGGGTCTGCGGGCGGGCACAACGGTCTGCTCGACATCGAGCAGAAACTCGGCGGCAATGCCTACGCGCGGTTGCGCATCGGCATCGATCCGCCGGGCCAGATTCCGCAGAAGGATTACGTCCTGGGACGATTCCGTCCCGACCAGACGCCGCTGGTCGATTCCGCCATTAACGATGCCGCTGATGCCGCGGTGTGCTGGTGCACCAAAGGCATGAACGAAGCCATGAACCGTTTCAATCGAAAAACAGGTGTGAGTCTTGAGACCTGAGTCTTGAGGTTCAGACCGCATTCCATTTTCAGTTCCAAAGATTTCACACTCTGAATTCAGCACAAGGTTGCACACATGCCTCACGATCGCACTTACAAGTATGAAGGATTGTTTCTTTTTCCCCAGGCCGCAGTCAGCGACCTGCAAGCCGCGCACGATCACGTCGTGGACATTCTCCAGCGCGCCGGAGCCCAGATCATCAGCATGAAAAAATGGGATGAGCGACGCCTGGCGTATGAAATCCGCGGCAACAAGCGCGGCGTGTACTTCCTGGTGTACTTCATGTCGGCCGGTTCCAAGCTGACCCACATCGAACGCGACTGCAATCTTTCGGAAAAGATGCTGCGGGCGATGATCACCCGCGCCGACGAGGTGAGCGATGAAGTGATGCAGGCCGCCGAAGGACGTGCCCAACTCGCCGACGAAATCAAGTTGCGGGCCAGTCAGCCCGTGGCCGCGGTGGCCGCCCCCGCGACCGAGGAATCAGACGCCGACTTGGCCGATGAGGAAGAAGAGTTGTGAATTGAAGCCGCCTTTCGCCCCGCGAAGCGCCTTCCGAATCCTGTATGATGGATGCTGGTTGAACGACCTGGAGGAACCATGCCGAATTACAATAAAGTCCTGCTCATGGGCAATCTCACGCGCGATGTGGAGTTGAAATACACGCCCAACACCAACACGGCCGTGGCGAAACTCGGTCTGGCGGTGAATCGCCGATACAAAGCCGCGGACGGTGAAATGAAGGAAGAAACAACCTTCGTTGATTGCGAGGCTTGGGGCTCCACAGCCGAGAACCTGAGCAAGTGGTTCAGCAAAGGCAAACCCGTGTTCCTTGAAGGCCGTCTCAAGCTCGATCAATGGAAAGACAAAGACGGCTCGAACCGCTCCATGCTCAGAGTCGTCGTCGAGAACTTCCAGTTCGTCGACTCCAAAGGCGGCGGAGGCGGCGATGGTTCCGGCGGCTCCGCAGGCGGAGCGTCTCGGCCTGCCTCGGCCCGCGCCCAACGCGCCTATACTGGCAATTCACCCGCCCCCGCAGGCGCAACGCACGAGCCTCTGGGCGAAGACGACATCCCGTTCTAACGCCGCATTGACGCGGCACGAAGCGCCGCATGGTCATGCGGCGCTCGAAACATCCCAACGCTGGAGCGTGCAACCCGCTCCTAACTTTCTCGAAAGGACAGCGAACATGGCAGCAAAGAAAGTCAAACTCCTTCTCAACAAGTCAGTTGAGAACCTCGGCATCGTCGGCGACATCGTGAAGGTTCGCCCCGGTTTTGCGCGCAACTACCTGCTCCCGCACGCCCTCGCCGAGACCCCCACTCCCACCAAGATCGAGCGCTTGAAGGAAGCCCGCGAAGCCGCGCTGGCCGAACTGGCCCGCCTGCGCAATGCACGCGAAGAACTGCTCGGCCGCATGAAGGATGTCACCATCGCCATTCAGCGAAGCTGCAACGACCAGGGCATCCTGTACGGCTCGGTCACGCAGCGCGATATCTCCGAAGCCCTGCAGGCCGCGGGATATGACGTCAGCATTCGCTCCGTGCGCATGAACCAGAACATCCGCCGCGTGGGCTCCTATCACGTGCCCATTCAGTTCGAGAAGGACCTGCGGACCGACATCACGCTGAACGTCGAGGCCGATCGCGCGCTCGCTGAAGATCGCGATGAGATCGAAATCGATGAAGAAGGCGAACTCGTGGAACGCCGGCCGGCACGCGAACGCCGCGGCGGCCGTGGCGAAGCGGCTCCCGCAGCCGAGCAGCCCGAAGCCCCCGCTGAAGAAAAGCCCGCCAAGCCCGAACGCGCCCGCAAGGCCTCCGCGAAGGCTTGATCGTCACACCCATTGCTCAAATGCAAACGGCTCGCCCAAGGCGGGCCGTTTGTCTTTAATGCCGCGTCCATAAATTCAGAAACCAGTCGTTCCCGCGCACATGGGAATGAAAACTCGCTGCACGCCGACTGTAACGACTTTGACCTTGGCATCTCTTATCACCGCTGTACACTGGGCGGATGCAAAGCAAAGCCAGGACTGTGAAGGAATATCTCGCCTCGCTCCCCGATGATCGCCGCAAAGCCCTTGAAGCGGTGCGAAAGGTCATTCGGAAAAACCTCGACAAGAATTACGAAGAGGGCATGCAATACGGCATGATCGGCTACTTCGTGCCGCACAGCGTCTATCCCGACGGCTATCACTGCGATCCCAAACAGCCCCTGCCCTTCGCGGGTCTTGCCTCGCAGAAAAACCACATGTCGATCTACCTCATGTGCAACTACGGCGTGCCCGAGCATGAATCGTGGTTCCGCGCCGCCTGGGCCAAAACAGGCAAGAAACTCGACATGGGCAAGTCGTGCATCCGGTTCAAGAAACTCGATGACATTCCACTCGAACTCATCGGCGAGGCCATCAAGCGCGTGCCCGCCAAGAAGTTCATCGCGATCTATGAATCCGCGATCAAGACCGCCGGCAAGCGCAAGTAAATCTCCCTATTTCTGGCAGTCGCAGCACCATCACTGCACAGTGCGGCCCAGTGCGCTGGCGTGAGAGTTTGCCTCGTTCGTAACATCGAACAAAGGGGCAATCATGCGCATTCATCACCTCAACTGCGGCACGTTCTGTCCAATGTCGCAACTGTTCATCAACGGCCGGGGCAGCCCGCTGCGGCGCGGCCGGCTTGTGTGTCACTGCCTGCTCATCGAAACCGGCGATGGACTTGTGCTTGTGGACACCGGCCTGGGCACGCAGGACATCGCACAGCCGATGGAGCGCCTGCCCGGTCCGATCTGGCAGTTCATCATGCACGCGCAATTGCGCATCGGCGAAACCGCGCTGCACCAGGTTTTGCGCCTGGGATACGACCACGAAGACGTGCGCCACATCGTGCTCACGCACCTTGATTTCGATCACGCAGGCGGCCTGGCCGACTTTCCGCATGCGAAGGTTCACGTCTTCCAGATGGAGCACACCGCTGCGACGCACCGCTTGCGAGTCATGGATCGACAGCGATACGCCCCGCCTCAGTTCGCGCACCGGCCGGATTGGGCTCTGCATCAGGTTCGCGGCGAGACGTGGCGCGGCTTCGATTCGGTCGCAGCGCTTCCCGGCGACGGCGGCGAGATGCCCGAAATCCTCCTCATCCCCCTGCTGGGCCATTCGCGCGGCCACTGCGGCGTCGCTGTCCAATCCGACAACGGCTGGATCCTCCACAGCGGCGATGCGCTTTTCTACCACGGCGAGTTCAATTCGCCTCACCGCCATTGTCCGATCGGCCTGCGCATCTATGAGAATGTCTTTCAATTCGATCGACGCCAGCGCCTGTACAACCAGCATCGACTGCGCGAATTCGCCAACAGTCCTGCATCAGGCGATGTGCAGTTGATCTGCTCGCACGATCCGGACATTTACGATGCACTGACGACCCAAGCCGCTGAACCCGCAATGCCCGCTGCGCGGTTTGCATACGCGCATTGAGATCCGGAGACGTTGGATTTGAATAATCGAGCGCGGGTGCCGCACATCAACGCCCTTCCGGCGGCCCGATGTGTGCACTTGTCGCGCAGAACTACGCGTTGCTACCGCAACGCAAGTCAAAGCCACGAACAACGCCAAGACAATCGGCGACTCGC
>CAMPIL010000043.1 GCA_946886375.1 uncultured Phycisphaerales bacterium | reverse complement strand
ATCGTGATGGCCGCATCGTTGTCTATTGCGGCGATGACGAACGCAACGAGCACGTGTACCGCTTCATTACAACCGATCGGTTCAATCCCAACGACCGCGACGCGAACCGCGATATTCTCGATCGCGGAACTCTTTCGGTCGCCAAGTTCCACGCTGATGGAACCCTGACATGGCTACCGCTGATTTGGAATTCCGGCCCGCTTACACCTGAGAATGACTTCCATAGCCAGGCCGATGTGTTGATCGAGACCAGGCGCGCTGCGGATTTGGTCGGCGCGACGCCGATGGATCGGCCGGAAGATGTCGAAGCCAATCCGGTCACCGGCAGCGTGTTCATCATGCTCACCAACAATCCCAAGCGGGCCGGCGAAGCGGTTGATGCGGCCAATCCGCGCGCGGGCAATCGCTTCGGCCACATCATCGAGATGTTCCCGCCCGGTTCAGGCGCTGATCGCGATCATGCCGCTGATACTTTCAACTGGAGTTTGTTCCTGCTCGCGGGAAATCCCGATGATCAATCGCACGGCGCGGTGTATCACCCAGCGATTTCAAAAAACGGCTGGCTCGCCTGTCCGGACAACGCCGCGATTGATCACAAGGGCCGGCTGTGGATCAGCACTGACCAGGGCGATGAGCAGGCAAACAATGGCATTCCCGATGGAGTTTGGGCGACGGATGTCACCGGCGAAGGCCGTGCGCTGACAAGACTTTTTTACGCAGTGCCCACCGGCGCGGAAATGTGCGGTCCGTGTTTCACGCCCGATTGCACCACGCTGTTTGTCTCGGTCCAGCATCCCGGCGAAAATGTCGATTCGACGTTTGATCACCCATCGACTCGGTGGCCGGATTTCAAAGATGGACTGCCTCCTCGTCCGTCGATTGTCGCGATCCAAAAGATGGATGGCTGCGAGATCGGTAGCTGACGGCGCTATTGACGCGCAACATCTTGAAACGGCAATCCACGTCGCCGTGTACCGCGGCTCGATGAACTAACTCATGCGTCGTGGCGGCACGCCCACAGCGGCCCAATGCCTGCGGTCGCGCGTCAGGATGCAGGGCCAACGTCCTTTCAGTGCAGCGAGTCGGGCAATTTCCACCGTGGCGTGACACCCAATGCGACGAACCGGGCCAACGTGCAGCGATGTTCCTACGGACCGACCCTGATAGCGCTGCGGCAACTGGTGCGGTGCGGTCATCGCCCGCAACGCCTCGATCTACGATTGTCTGCAAGAAAAAACGCGATGAAAACATGGGCCCGCCACATCTGGGAATCGCTGCTGTCGAGTTACTGGTTCGTGCCGTCGATCATGATCGCACTTGCCGCTGCGCTGGCGGTGCTCACGCTCTGGTTTGACCACACCTGGGAGCTATCCACCGACGGCTGGTACCTGGGGGCGTACACCGGCGGGCCCGAGGGCGCCCGTGCTTTGCTGGCGTCCATCGCCGGGTCAGCCGCGACCGTTGCCGGCGTGGCGTTTTCCATCACGATCGCCACGCTCACGCAGGCCAGCAGCCAATTCGGGCCTCGCCTGCTGCGCAACTTCGTGCGAGATCGCGGCAACCAGATCGTGCTGGGCACGTTCACCGCGACGTTCATCTACTGCATTCTCGTCGTTCGGGCGGTGCGGGGCGAGAACGGCAGTGAATTCGTGCCGAACCTCTCCGTCACGGTGGGTGTCATGCTGGCCGTCGCCAGCATCGGCGTGCTGATCTATTTCATCCACCACACATCGCGCAACCTGCAGGCGCCCATTGTGATCGCCACGGCGGCGGGGGATCTTCGCAAAGCGGTGGAAAACGCATTTTGCAGCGGCGATCAGGACGACGACAGACAAGCGCGGCAGGAAACTCCGATTGATCGGCCCCCGCCTGAGCGCTCCCGACCCATTCGCGCAGCCCGCGACGGCTACTTGCAGGCAGTGGATGAGGAAACGCTCATTAAACTGGCATGCGAGCGCGACCTTCTGCTGACGCTCACCGTGCGGCCCGGGAAGTTTGTGATGAAGCACGGCGAAGTGGCTCTTGCGTATCCCTCAGATCGCTGCGATGACGAACTGGCCGCGCGGTTTTCGCACTCGTTCATCATCGGCGCGCAACCAACCGAGGAGCAGGACATCGGGTTCGCGATTCTGCAACTGGTGGAAATCGCCTGCCGCGCCGTTTCGCCCGCCATCAACGATCCGTTCACCGCGATGGAGTGTGTTGACTGGCTGAGCGCGGCGATCTGCGAGGCCGCCGACGGGCGCCAGCCGCCGACGGCTCGGCGCGACGACCGGGGCGAGGTTCGGCTGATCGCTCCGCGATGGAATTTCGAAGCCATGGTTGACGCCGCATTCAGCCCGATCCGCCAGAACGCGCGGCAGAGCGTATTGGTCATGGACCGGCTTCTGGAGCAACTCACTCAGATCGCCCGCCGGGTCCGCACCGTGCCGCAGCGGGAAGCGATTGCGAGACAGTTGACCGCAATCGAACAGGAGGTGCGGCACATGGACATTGGCGAGCTCGAAAGCATGGGGCTGGATCAGCGCCGCCGCGCGCTGCGTGAAAGTCTGCACTTCAATGATGAAGCGGCATGAGTCGGTCACGTTCATGCGATGCGCAATCGGTGTCGTTGACTATCCGAAGCGCGGCCAGTCACTCTGCGCCGTCAGACTGGATGACGCTGAATGATCCATCGCTCTCCAACACCACGGCTTGGACATGCTCGATCGAGGCGATTCCCGAAGCGCGGATGGCTGAACGCACCTCGTCCTCGGTGACCCGTTCCTGACGCATCGCGTTGTGAAGCATCTGACCGCGATGCAGCAAAAGGGTGGGCTCGGAGCGAACCGCCCGGCGAAAGGGTGGGAGACGCACGCTGGTCCACGCGACGATGAACTGAAGCACTACCAACACCGCCAACGCGACCGCGCCCTCGGCCAACGCGACATCCTTGTTCAACATGATGGTTGCCAGCGTCGAGCCCAGAGCGATGGTCACCACCAAGTCAAAGGCATTCATCTTTGCGAGTGTGCGCTTGCCGGCCAGACGCAGGATGATGATCAGCGTCACGTACGCCAGCGGTCCGATGGCGATGGAGCGCAACAGGTCAGGCCAGCCGTCGAAGAATAGGGAAGACACGGGACCTCCACCATCATGTGTCGCGTCGCAGCTGCGGTTGAGTCCCCCGCTGCCAGGGCCAGCGCCCTTCCAGTTCGACTTCCAACGCCATGCTCAGGAACGTGCGGATCAGAATGATGACACCCAGCACAAGCACGTTGGTCATGGTGGGCGTCAGCGCGACGGTGCGAATGATGTCCGCTGCGACGAGGAACTCCAATCCGAGCAGAATGGCCCGGCCGATGTTTTGGCGCAGAGTGCGGTAAGCGCCCTCACCGCGGCGCACAAGCACGACCATCGCCTTCGCGGCGGCCACGAGAATGCCCAGGATCAGGACGATAACGCCCGCAGCATCAATGGCGACGCCGACCTGTTCAATCACGGATTTGAACGTTTCCATGTGCAACCCTACCGCCTGGGTCGCTGCCCGCCATCATGCAGAAGCATGATTCAACCCGCGGGCATGCAGGAGCTCGGCGGCGAGTTCCCGGAATTCGCCTCAGGGTTGCTGTCGCGTGAACCGAACAGTCTTGCCATCTTCATACTCGATGATGAGGTCGCCTTGGTCGAAGCGGTAATGCACTGTCGTTCCGCCGCGAATTGCGTCGGAGGTGATGGTGTTGCCATGCACTTCAAAGGGAGCGGTCTTGTCGCGCACCTGGCCGATCAGCGGAAGTTCCGACCACGCCGCGATCTTCACTGGCCCGTCTTCGCGAAACGTCAGCCTGATTCTCACGTCGCCGCTGTCAGTGTTCACGTTTTCCGCCACCCATGTGCCGTAAAGCCGATCGACCTGCGAGGAATCTCCGGATGTCGCCTGCGGCGACATCCCTGCGTCGGGTGAGGTTGCTGGCTGGGTTTCACGTTGTGCAGGCGGGTTCACAGGCGTGGCGGTGGTGGACGTCGTCGACGTGGTGCCCGGGGCAGTGCCGGATGGGGCAGTGCCTTGCTGCGACATCTCGCCTGCGGATCGGCCCGGCTCGACATCCATCGATTGTCGCGAATCATCGCAACCTGCCAGCAACATCGCGGCCAACAACACCATTGTTTCTCGGTTCATCTTGTTGACTCCATCAAAATGAAAGAAGCGCGCACGACGCAGCAACGAAATCAGAAATAGCGCCAGCAACAGTTGCAGGCACCCAGCCGGCGGTTCCGCTTTGCGCAGAGCAATGGTGAAAATGCAATCGGATGTGATCGCGCGTGTCGATCGGAAATCCGGACTAATCACGGCACGGCAAAGAAGATCGCGGAGCGATGAGAGATTCTGCTTGAGATTGTTGCGCGCACCACAAAGGTGGCTGCACGGTCGGCTGAACCGCAATATCGACGACGCTCGCGCTCGGCCGCAGCGTGCGGGCGAGTACGCTCGCACACGTTCAGCGGGAAATTCAGACAGCATGCGGAGTGATCGCCCAACCGGATCACCCCCGGATCAGCACTGAACAATTTTGAGACAAACTGTTTCGTTCGCGGTTTTGAGGCATCTGGCGGCGCGGGGCGTTTGGCAGCCGGGCAACGCCATCGTGGCTATTTCACCGAACATGCGGCCTGTTTTGCGGTAACTTGGAACAGGTCTAGAAAACCTGTCCCTTTGCCGCTATCCTGTTGTGGCACCTTTTTGGTGCTAGTTCAGGATACAGCGTGCTCTCACTGACCCGAAAAACCGATTACGCCTTGGTCGCCCTTGCCAGTCTGGCGATGCAGGCTCCAGTTGGGGCCAGCGCCAATGATCTGGCCCGGCGTCTGAACCTGCCGCTGGCTGCGCTTCGCAACATTCTTAAGCGGTTGGCGCAGCACGGGCTGGTGGCATCCACGCAGGGAGCAGCGGGCGGGTACCGGCTGGCCAGGCCGGCGGAACAGATCACCCTCGCGGAGGTCGTTCACGCGGTGCAAGGCCCGGTGCGATTGACGCTGTGTTGCCCGGCTGACAGTGTGGATAGCGGCGGCCACCACCTGTGCCGGCTGGAGGATGGTTGCCGAATCAAGGCCACCGTCCGCACGGTGCATCAGCGATTGGTGCAGTTTCTGGATCAGGTGAACCTTGCGCAGATCGCAGCGGGGGAAGTGGGGCAGGCGGCAGCATTGACATCAGAAGCGCAGCGTTCGCGTGCAGTTGAAATGCCGCGCCAACAGCCGGCGCTCACTGCAATTGAGAAGTGAATTGACTGGATTTGAGATCGGAGCAACACGCAGGAATGTCCACCACAGCAACTGACACAACCCTTGATCGCTGGGCAAGCCAGGAATACCGCTACGGCTTTGTCACGGATATCGAAGCCGACAGCGCGCCGCCGGGCTTGAACGAAGACACCGTCCGCTTCATCTCCGCCAAGAAGCAGGAGCCCCAGTGGCTGACCGAATGGCGGCTGAAGGCGTACCGCCACTGGCTCACGATGACCGAGCCGACCTGGCAGAACGTGAAGTACCCGCCCATCGACTACCAGTCGATCATTTATTACTCCGCGCCCAGGCAGCAGAAGGGGCCGGCGAGTCTGGATGAAGTCGATCCCAAACTGTTGGAAACGTATGAGAAACTCGGCATTCCGCTGGAAGAGCGGGCTGCGCTCGCCGGGGTCGCGGTGGATGCGGTGTTCGACAGCGTTTCAGTCAAGACCACGTTCAAGGAAAAACTGTCTGAACTCGGAATCATTTTCTGTTCATTCAGCGAAGCGGTGCGCGAGCATCCGGAACTGGTGAAGAAGTATCTCGGATCGGTCGTGCCATATTCGGATAATTTCTTTGCGACGCTCAACAGCGCCGTGTTCAGCGATGGCAGTTTCGTGTTCGTGCCCAGGGGCGTGCGCTGCCCGATGGAATTGAGCACGTACTTCCGCATCAACGCGCGCAACACCGGCCAGTTTGAGCGCACGCTGATCATCGCGGAGGAAGGCGCTTCGGTGAGTTATCTTGAAGGCTGCACCGCGCCCATGCGCGATGAAAACCAGTTGCACGCAGCGGTGGTGGAACTTGTCGCGCTGGATGACGCCACGATCAAGTATTCCACCATTCAGAACTGGTATCCCGGCGACAAGGACGGCCGCGGCGGCATCTACAACTTCGTCACCAAGCGCGGCAAGTGCCTCGGCCGCAACAGCCACATCAGTTGGACGCAGGTGGAAACCGGCTCCGCCATCACGTGGAAGTATCCATCGTGCATCCTGCAGGGCGATAACTCGGTTGGCGAGTTCTACTCCGTCGCGCTGACCAACCACCGCCAGCAGGCCGACACCGGCACGAAGATGATCCATATCGGCAAGAACACGCGCTCGACGATCGTGAGCAAGGGCATTTCCGCGGGATTCGGCCAGAACACCTACCGCGGCATGGTGAAGGTGCTCAAGGGCGCGGCCAACGCGCGCAACTACACGCAGTGCGATTCGCTGCTCATGGGCAGCGACTGCGGCGCGCACACCTTCCCGTATATCGACGTGCGCAACAATTCCGCGCAACTCGAGCACGAAGCGTCTACCACCAAGATCGGCGAGGACCAGATTTTCTACTGCAATCAGCGCGGCATCTCCAAGGAAGACGCCATCAACCTCATCGTCAACGGCTTCTGCAAGGAAGTCTTCCGCGAACTGCCCATGGAATTCGCGGTGGAAGCGACCAAGCTGCTGGCGGTGAGTTTGGAAGGAAGCGTTGGATGAAAGAAATGAAACCGCAGATGGACGCAGATGAAAGCGATAGGAAGCGACTGCATTTGCAACTCATCTAATTTCATCTGCGGTTTCCCGATGTTGATTTTGAGAACACACAATGACACTGATTGAAATACGAAACTTGCATGCCACCGTCGCCGGCCGGGAAATCCTGCGCGGGATTGATCTCACCATCAAACCCGGCGAGGTGCACTCCATCATGGGCCCCAACGCCTCGGGCAAATCGACGCTGGCGCAGGTGCTTGCCGGGCGCGAAAGTTACGATGTGACCGACGGCCAGGTCATTTTCCACGGCAAGGATCTGCTGGAAATGTCGCCCGAGGAGCGCGCCTGCGAAGGCCTGTTCCTGGCGTTCCAGTACCCGGTGGAAATCCCCGGCGTGAACAACATGCAGTTCCTCAAAGCCGCGCTCAACGCCAAGCGCAAGCATCACGGGTTGGAGGAACTCGACACCGCGGAGTTCGTCGCCCTGGCCCGCAAGCGCATGAAACTGCTTGAGATGGACGAATCGCTGACCAAGCGGTCAGTGAATGAAGGATTTTCGGGCGGCGAAAAGAAACGACACGAGATTTACCAGCTCGCGATGCTCGAGCCGAGCCTCGCCATTCTCGACGAAACCGATTCCGGCCTGGACATCGACGCGCTCAAGGTGGTCTCCAACGGCGTCAACGCCATGCGTTCGCCCAAGCGGTCGTTCCTGGTCATTACGCACTATCAGCGGCTGCTGGATTACATCGTGCCGGATTTCGTGCACGTGCTTGTGAACGGCCGCATCGTGAAGTCCGGCGGCAAGGAACTGGCGCTAGAACTGGAAGAGCGAGGGTACGGCTGGATTGATGAGGATGCCGCAACGACTGCCAGCGCATGATCGAAAGTGGAAAACGCCATGGTTGAACTGATGGAAAACCGAACCCGCCTGATGGAACACCACGCCCGGCTGATCGAAGCGGCCGGGAGCGACGGCGCGTGGGTGCGCGAGATTCGCGAGCGTGCGTTGGACCGTTTCGACGCGATGGGCTATCCGACCAATCGCGATGAAGAATGGAAGTTCACAAACGTTGCGCCAATCGCCCGCACGCATTTTGAACTCGCCGGAACGCCGCCGCTGGTCACCCCGGCGAATGTCAAGCGTTTCGCGATTCCGGGGTTGGCGCCAGTCGCGACGGTGGTGTTCATCAACGGGCACTTTTCGCCGGCACTGTCCTCGCTGGATGGTTTGCCGCGCGGCGTGCAGGTGCTGCCGCTGAACGACGCGATGGAATCGCATCGCGAGTTGATCAGGCCGCACCTTGATGGTCATTCGCTGCACGCGAGCAAGGCCGATGCGTTTACGTGGCTGAACACTGCCTTCGCCGAGGGCGGGGCGTTCATTCACGTTGCCAAGGGCAAGGCTCTTGCGCAGCCGATTGAACTGCTTTCGATCACGGGCGGCAGCGCAAAGCCGCTCATGACGCACCCGCGCAACATCATCATTGCCGATGAAGGCAGCGAGTTCACCGTGGTGGAACGCTACGTATCACTTTCCGATGATGCGTACTTCACCAACGCGGTGACGGACATCCTGGCGTGCGAAAGCGCGATTGTGAACCACTACCTCATCGAAGAGGAGGGCGCGGCCGGTTACAACATTTCCACGCTGCGCACGCGGCAACTGCGCAGCAGCAACTTGTCTTCGCACACCGTGCTGCTGGGCGGCAAACTGGTGCGCAACAACGTGCACGCCATCCTCGATGGCGAAGGCTGCGAGTGCCTGATCAACGGCCTGTACATTGGTTCTGATGCGCAGCACATGGACAACCACATGCGCGTGGAGCACGCCAAGCCGCATGGCGACAGCCGTCAGTTCTACAAGGGCATTCTCAACGATCAATCCACCGGCGTGTTCTCCGGCCGCATCATCGTGCACCCCGGCGCGCAGAAGACCGACGCCAAGCAGACCAACAAGAATCTGCTGCTGTCGGATCAAGCGCACGTGGACACCAAGCCGCAACTTGAGATTTACGCCGATGATGTGAAGTGCACGCACGGCGCGACCATCGGCCAGCTGGATGAACAGGCGATCTTTTATTGCCGGGCGCGCGGCATTTCCAATGACGCGGCCCGCAGCATGCTCATTCACTCCTTCGCCGGTGAAAGCCTGGAGCGCATGAAGAGCCCCGCCATCCGCAGGTATCTGGATGAGATTCTCTTTTCACGGCTGCCCGGCGGCGAATTGCTGGAGCACATGCTGGAACAATGACGTTCGCGCTCGGCACATCCCGCTCGGCATCAACTGCGGCACCCGCCGGCCTGGATGTGCAGCGCATCCGTGCCGAGTTCCCCATCCTCGCGCAACAGGTGCACGGCAAGCCGCTGGTGTACATGGACAACGCCGCCACCAGCCAGAAGTCGCTGGCGGTGCTCGATGCGATCAGCCGTTATTACCGTGAATACAACGCCAACGTGCATCGCGGGCTGCACCACCTGGCCGAGACCGCGACGGCGGCGTATGAAAACACCCGCGTCAAGGCGCAGCGGTTTATCAATGCCGCCGATGCACGCGAGATCATCTTCGTGCGTGGCACCACCGAGGCCATGAACCTCATCGCCCAGGCTTACGCGCGCAACACGTTGAAGCCCGGCGATGAAGTGCTCATCACCACGATGGAGCACCACTCCAACATCGTGCCCTGGCAGATTGCGTGCGGGCAGACCGGGGCTGTGTTGCGGGCCGCGCCGGTGAGTGATCGCGGCGAGTTGATAGTGGAGGAATTCGCCAAACTGCTTTCGCCGCGCACGAAGATCGTCAGCCTCACGCATGTTTCCAACGCGCTGGGAACGATCAATCCCGTGAAGGAACTGACGCGCCTGGCGCATGAGCGCGGGGCGATTGTGGTGATCGACGGCGCGCAGGCCGCGCCGCATCTGAAAATCGATGTGCGCGACATCGGCTGCGATTTCTACGCCTTTTCCGGCCACAAGGCGTTTGGACCCACAGGCGTGGGCGTGCTGTACGGCAGGTTCGATCTGCTCGACGCGATGCCGCCGTGGCAGGGCGGTGGCGAGATGATCAAGAATGTCACGATCGAAAAGACCATCTACAACGACGTGCCCTATCGCTTTGAGGCCGGCACGCCGAACATCGAAGGGGTGGTCGGCCTGGGCGCGGCGATCGACTGGCTCAGTACGATGGATCAACGCGCTGTCGCATCGCACGAACAATCATTGCTCGACTACGGCACACGGTGTCTGCAGGAAGTTCCCGGCCTGCGATTGATCGGCACTGCCGAACACAAGGTCAGCGTGCTCAGTTTCGTCATCCAGAATCAGCACCCATATGAGATCGGTCAGATCGTTGATCACGAAGGCGTGGCGATTCGCACTGGTCACCACTGTGCCCAGCCGCTGATGGACCGCTTCAACGTGCCCGCCACCTGCCGGGCCTCGCTGGCGATGTACAACACGCACGCGGAGATTGATGCGCTCGTCGCCGCACTGCACAAGGCCGGGCGCATGCTTGGCTGATGCGATTGGCCGATGGGCACCTACAATTCACCGTGACGGAAGTTTCACCAACCAAATCGCCCGCGACGAGCCTGAATCTGGACAAGATCGCCGCGAACTTCGAGTTGCTGGACGACTGGGAGGATCGGTTCACGTACCTGATCGAACTCGGCCGGAAGTTGCCGGCGATGCATGAAGCCGACAAGACCGAAGCCAATCGCGTGCATGGCTGCCAGGCCACTGTGTACATGAAGCCCACGCTACACACGAATCCGGCTCGCGTTGAACTTTCCGCCGCCGCTGACGCCGCCACCGTGTGCGGCCTGATCGCGATCCTGCTGACGATGTACTCCGGCAAATCGCCTGGTGAAATCCTTGGCATTGATGCCGAAGGTTATTTTGCACGGCTGGGTTTGGAAGATCACCTGAGCCCGACTCGCCGCAACGGACTGCACTCGATGATTTCGCGCATTCGTTCCATTGCACAGGCCGCCTGACATGCCGCACGATTCAGAACTCAAATCGAAAATCACCGCGGCGCTTCGCACCGTGTTTGATCCTGAAATTCCCGTCAACATTCACGATCTGGGATTGATCTACAACGTGGACATCCAAGACGACGGCACGGTGATGGTGCGCATGACGCTCACCTCGCCCAATTGCCCTGTCGCGGACAAGATTCCCCAGGAAGTGCAGCGCAAGGTTGCCGCGGTTTCCGGCGTGCGGCAGGCGAAGGTCGATCTCGTGTTCGATCCGCCCTGGTCGCGCGAAATGATGTCCGAAGCGGCACAACTGGAACTGGAGATGATGGGAATTTCCGGGCCCGAGCACCTGCACAAGCCTCGCACCACCGATGTCACTATCGGCCGGACAAGCCGGCGCGACGGCTCGCGCTGAAATCAACGGCCGACCTTCAAATGTTGTATCTTTGCGGCACAGATGGCATCGGTGATGCTTGAAAACCTGAGCAAGCGGTACGGCAACGGCGCGGTCGCTGTGGACGATGTCACGCTGCAGGTGCACGATGGCGAGTTGCTTGTGATCGTCGGACCGTCGGGCTGCGGCAAGACGACGCTGTTGCGATTGATCGCCGGTCTGGAGCAGCCGACCGAGGGTCTGGTGCGCATTGACGGGCGGAATGTGAATCGCGTTTCGCCCGCCGACCGCAACATCGCCATGGTGTTTCAGGATCACGCGCTGTATCCGCACATGACGGTGCGGCAGAACATGGCGTTTGGGTTGAAGATGCGCGGCGTGCGGCGCGGCGAGCGAGACGAGAAAGTGCGCGCCGCGGCCGAGGCGCTGGACCTCGCCGCGCTGCTGGAGCGCAAGCCCGGCGCGCTTTCGGGCGGTGAGCGTCAGCGGGCCGCGCTGGCCCGCGCATTGGTCCGAAGGCCACAGTGCTTTCTGCTCGATGAACCGCTGAGCAACCTCGACCCGCCGCTGCGCGTCAAGGCGCGCAACCTCATTCGCACGCTGCACCGGCAGATCGAGACGACGATGATCCACGTCACGCACGACCAGGACGAAGCGATGGCGCTGGGCGACCGCATCGCGGTGATGCATCGCGGCGAAATTCTGCAGGTGGGAGCACGAGATGAAATCTATCACCAGCCGCTCAGCCGTTTCGTCGCTGAGTTCATCGGATCGCCGGCAATGAATTTCATTGAGGGCCGCATCGATCGCGATGGGCTTGGGTTGATGTTCACCGATGGTTACGAACTGCGCCTGCCGATCGCGGCATCGCACACCGTGGTGATGCAGTATCACGCCGGCAAACCAGCGGTGGCGGGCATCCGGCCGCGCGATCTGGTGGATGCCAGCGTTGCTGAGGATCACACCACACCGCTGTGGGCCCGCGTCACGATGGTGGAATCATGGGGCGATCAGACGCAAGTGCACGGTGAGACTTCACTGGGTGTTCCGATCCGCGCGCACCTCAACAGCGTTCACGAATACCAGGTCGATCGCCACGCGACATGGTGCATCGATCCGAAACGCGTGCAGTATTTCAGCGCTGATGAGCACGGCCGCAGCCTGCTCCACGGCCGGTGGGATTGACGGCGGCGAATGAGAGATGCACACCGACGATGGTCGTGCCCGCGCGTGTCCATGTCTTCATTCAAAAAAGAGAAACCGCCACGCGGCAGCGTGGCGGCTTCTTGATTGGGCGGACGAATCACGGATGAATCTCCGCCGGAAGGGCACGCGCATGTCAGTCATGGACATGCCGGACTTTCTCCCCTCCGTCCTAACCCTCCGATTCATCAGGCGATTGCCTGGCCCTGTTTCCCCAACCACAAACCCTGAAGGAGAAATCAAAAGAAACGAAGTCCAATGTCGAAGCCCGCGCCTTCATCCGCCGGTCGGCTCCACGCGACCATCACTGGCTGGCCAAGCGGCTCGCCGCGGCCCGGAAGCAGGCGCACCACCATGCCGGTCGTGCCTTCAAGCATCGGCATGGAACTTTGAATGCGGTATCCGCCGTCGCCTGCGTCGATGACGCGGTAGCGCACCGGCGAACGAGTGTCATGATTCCACGCCAGGATGAGTTCAGCCGGAAACGGCACGCGGTCAGAGTGCCTGCGCTCCGCGCAGGCTGAGTCCGCTTGCTTGTCTTCCCACGCGCCGGCTGCGGGGTTGGTCTTGGACATCACTCGATCGTGTAGCATGAACATATCTTCCAAATGGAATAGGTAGTTCGCCCGATGATTCTCTTCGGTTCCGCGCATTTGAGGGTCGATCTATAGCGGCTGGGTCGAATGGGCTTCTGCATGCGTGCAATCCAACTGGAGCCGGCTGAATGGCGAAAGAACACCAGGAAAATTTTGAAGTGATCGTCGTTGGGGCCGGCGCGATGGGTTCCTCCGCGTGCTATCGCCTGGCCCGGCGCGGCGTCCGAGTCCTGGGCCTGGAGCAGTTCAGCATTCCCAACTCCCTGGGCAGTTCACATGGCGAATCGCGCATGATTCGCAAGTGCTATTACGAACACCCGGACTACGTGCCCCTGCTCGAGCGGGCTTATCAGTTGTGGAACGAATTGCAGATCGCCTGCGGCCAGCAACTGCTGTTTGAAGTCGGTGGCATCTTCATGGGCCCGCCGACCTCAGAGTTCATCGCAGGCACGATCGGCGCGGCGAATGAGCACCGCCTGCCGCATAAAACGCTCGATCACAAGCAACTCGCGATGCGCTATCCGCAGTTCCGACTGCCGGCGGATCACATCGGCGTGTTCGAGCCCAGCGCGGGGTTCCTGATTCCCGAGCGATGCGTCGCAGCGCACGCGGAACTGGCGCTGCGCCACGGCGCGGCGCTGCGCGCCTTTGAACCGGTCCTCGAATGGCACGCGGATGAATCTGGCGTGAATGTGCGCACCGCGCGCGCAACCTATCGCGCCCAGCGCATCATCTTCTGCGGCGGAGCGTGGAGCGGGCAGTTGCTCGGCGAGATCGGCGTCAATCTGCAGGTCACGCGACAGGTTCTGGGCTGGGTCTGGCCAATGAAACCCGAGCGATTCGCGCTCGGTACGATGCCTGTGTGGGCGATCGACAATCCCGATGGCTCCATTCATTATGGATTTCCGATGCTGAGCGGCGCGGCGTTCGGCCAGCCGGGCTTCAAGATCGCGCACCATTTTCACGGCCAGCCCACAACGCCGCAGACCATCAACCGCATTCCGCAGCCAGAGGACGAAGCGGATTTTCGTCACGTGCTGGAGCGATACATTCCCGATGCGGATGGGCCGCTGCTTTCAATGGCGGTGTGCATGTACACCAACAGCCCCGATTCGCACTTCATCATCGATCGCCATCCGAGTTCCGAGCGCGTGATGATCGCCTGCGGCTTCAGCGGCCACGGCTTCAAATTCGCCAGCGTGATGGGCGAGGCGCTGGCCGACCTTGCATGCGATGGCGGCACGAACCTGCCGATTGAGTTTCTTTCGCTGGCGCGATTTGCGGACGCGGCAGGCTAAGAGAACGAATCCGCATATGACGCAGTTTGCGCAGATCAGAAATCATTCATCTGCGGCATCTGTGGATGTCTCTGCTCCGCCCTCTCCAAGCTGCTCTGCGTGGCCCCCGAGGTGTGGTTTGCCTTGGCTTTCTGGCATTTGAGTCGAGAAACGGCGTGAATCAGCCGATAACACAGGATGACGCATCCCGGCAATTCCGCGCGCTGAAGTTGAACGCTGCACGCCATGTCCACGCCCAAACCACTATCGCCCGGCTCGCAATCCACAGCAGCGTCCATTCCGGGGCCGGCCACGCTGCAACCGGTGACTCCGCCGCCGGATGTCTCGCTGTCTGAATTGGACAGCGCGATGGCCGCGGAGATGGATCAGATGCTCGAAGGCGACTTCGAGTCGATCGATGCGGTGCTGGACAGCGTGTTTCAGGATCAGGCGGTTCTGGTGCAACCGGCCGACGGTTCGCCCGCGACCTCAAATGCCAAGGTTCGCGCCGCGCCGCCGCCCGCGCCTGTTGCAGCGCCGTCGCCCAAAGTAATGGACAAGCCCGCTGCGCCCCCGCCGCTTCAATGGGGCCGCTGCGTGAACGCAG
>CAMPIL010000042.1 GCA_946886375.1 uncultured Phycisphaerales bacterium | reverse complement strand
GCAGTGTGCATCGCCAAGCCCGGCGATGTGATGCGCGAGACTCTGAAGTTGATCATCGCTGAACAAGGTCGGCTGCGATGCGAGGAGTTCTCCCACGCGATCCAGCATCATCTGCACAATCGCCAGCGAGACCAGATCGCCGACGAGCACGGGGAACTCGCGCATGTGCCGGGCAATTCCCATTATCGCGGCCAGATCTTCCAGAACGGCTCGCGCATCGCCGGCGGCCGCGGCCCGGCGGGAATCAATCAACAGCAGATAGCCGACGTTGCGGAACTCTCCCAGATGCGGCAACAATACAGTGAGCAGGCTGCCGTCCGCAGCGCCCGGTTGCGATGACGGCCGGACACTGGGCCAGAGTATCTGGTCCTCATCACTCAAACGTGCCGCGGCTTCAAACCCCATGCCCGGCATGGACGCCGCATGACGAATCTTCGCGATTCGATCAGCGTGTTGAACGACGAATTGCTCATACGCGGGCCAATGCACATCGCCCGGCCGCACGCCCACCGGATGAGGTCGATCATGGTCATCAGCTACGATCGAATCCAGCGACGGCAGGCCGATCAACGCCTCGCGATACACCGGCCAGGCGCGCTGCGAGGCCGGCACGGATGCGGCAGTGCGGTTCAGTTCCTTGACATAATCGTGCGTGATCGTCGGCGAGCCGGCAAAGAACCGAATGGCGATGGGAATGTACAACACCACCAGGACCACCGGCAGCAACATCAGACCCTGCACACCGCGCCGGCCGGTGCGCCACAGCAGGCTGCGATTGCGCTTCTTGGCTCTGCGAATGAGCAACGCGGCTTGCTTCGGGTCGCCGAACGATTGCAACAATTCCTCCGGCGTGTGGCCCGCCTCCAGACCATCTTGGAAGTGCGCGATCAACTCGCGCGCCACCTCGTGCTGTTCACGTTTCCACAAACGCGTGCGGCGAACCAGGTTGTAGACGGCCTTGGGCAGCGGCGGCGGCAGGTTGGCCGAATCAATCGTGTACGCCAAGCTCAGTCGCGCTGAGCATTCGCCTCGCAGGAGATCGGAGATGGGCGTGTGACGAATGCGCGAGAAGGCGGAAAACTCATCGCGCAATTTGGGATGCACCACGCCGCTCATGCCAGGGATGCCTTGGATGAAGCCGCAGGCTGTTGAAGCACGCCCAGGTTTGTCATCGCGGTGGCCAGCGCGTTCCACTGCTTGGTTTCAGCGGCAAGCCGCCCCCGGCCGCGCTCAGTCAACGTGTAATACTTCCGCTGGCGACCTGATTCGGTCGCGCGCCAATGGCCCTTGATCAGGCCCTTGCTTTCAAGGTTGTAGAGCATGGGGTACAGCGTGGATTGGCCCATCGCCAGAACGCCGTTGGACTTTTTGCTCAAGGCATCCACCAGTTCGTAGCCGTACATCTCGCCCTTGCTGTCCAGAAGTTTGAGCACGGCAATCGGGCCGGCTCCACGCATCAGTTCACGTTCCACTCGCATGTTGAATTCTTCCACCATGTACTATGCCACACATAGTATGCAGGACATAGCCAACTGGTCAAGTCATTTTTGCCGAGTTTTGGCCAGCCCGCTCTGAACGGGCTCATACACTCCGGTCATGCGGGTCAGTCGGACTGCATTAGGATGGTTGTGGCTGGTCGCGTGTGCGATGCTGTTGGGGCAGGCCGCGCCCTCGCCGGAACAACCCGCAGCCGTCCCGCCCGCCGCATCGCAACCGGCGCAAGACACTGGCCTCGCGCAAGCCCCGGAAGTCGAGCGGCAGACGCTGGAGCGGATGCTCAAAGATCCATCCTGGCCTCGCCGGGCAATCGCCTGCATGCGGCTGGAGCGATACACCTGCGAAAAAAGCCGCCACGACATCGAACAACTCCTACACGATCCAGCATGGCAGGTGCGGGCCTTCGCCGTGCGTTCGCTGGCACGGCGGCAAGTCGCAGCCGGCGAATCGTGGTTCAGCGCTGAGGACGATCCGCGCGTCATGAGAGCCGCGCTGCGGCATGGCTATGTCGTCGATGTGCAACGCCTCGAGCGCGGCGTGCAGACGCTGTCGCGCTCCAGCAATCTCAAGGCGAAGATGCTCGCTGCGGAACTCGGCGCTGCAAGCCGAAACCAGGAACTCACGAAACTCGCGATCGAAGCCACCAAGCAGATCATCCTGCGCATGAATCGCGCGGAGGCCGGCGGCCTATCGCCTCGTCTTGCTGCGCTCACCGGCCAGACCGAACTGCGCCGGCCACTGCAATGGCAGCAATGGCTGATGAAGGCCGGCCGGGCGTTTGAACTGAAACCCGCCATGGCAATTGCAGAGGTCCGGTCTCCAGCGGAGCCATCGCGCCTGGCGCGGTTGGAAGCAGAACAGTTCGTCGCGCTGGAAGACTACATGGTCAAACTCAGCGAGCACAAGCTCGATCTGGCCATCTGCCTGGACTGCACCGCGAGCATGGGGCGGGAGATCGCAGCCGCGCAAGGTGGCATCGACGACATGATGCTCTTCGTCGGCGATGTCGTCTCATCGCTGCGCGTCGCGCTGGTCGCCTATCGCGACCGCTCGGATGAATTCCAGACCAAGGCCTGGGAGTTCGACAGCGACATCAACAAAATTCGCGAGCAACTCTGGCAGCTCTCAGCCGACGGCGGCGGCGATCACCCTGAAGCGGTGTATCCCGCGCTGCGTCTGGCCTTCACGCAATTGCAGTGGCGTACCGAATGCTCGAAGGCGCTGGTGATTGTCGGCGACGCTCCGCCGCACGTGGGCTACGGCGGGCTCGCGGTGAACCTGGCCAAGCGCGCCCGCGAAGAGGCCCAACTCATCACGCACGCCATTCAGGCCAGAGGCAAAGACGTCAAGCATTTTCCCGAGATCGCCCAAGCCGGCGGAGGACGGTGCGTCGCGCTGCAGGATAGCGATGCGCTGATGGCGGAAATCACGGGACTGACGCTGGGTGACCGCTTTGAGGATGAGTTCCGCGAGTTCTTTCAGGTGTATCTGGAATTGTGCCGGTAAAGTACTGCCGAACCTGTGCAGGAGGCTACATCATGCGGGCTCGATGTGCATCGTTGATTGGGGTGACAGTGATTCTTCTTGGCGGATGCTATTACGAGGTGCGCGATGGCCGCACCGGCCAGATGTACTACAGCGATCAATGGGTTGCCGCCGACGGCTATCGCGGGCCGCTGACGTTTGAGGATTACACCGGCGTGAAGCGTCGGATCGAATTCGCCGACGTGCAGCGCATCGGCAAGCGGGATTACCTCGACGCCACCACCCCCGCCGAAGAGGCCGCGCAGCCCTCGATCGAACCGTGATGCGTGTGATCCCCATGCGCAGCCGGTCTTCGCCGCATCAGATTGACTTGCGATATCATCCCGCACTCACCGCAAGGGAAACCGCACGTGATTGAACTGTTCACCGTTGAAAACCTGCTGGCCTTGGTCACGCTCACCGCGCTGGAGATCGTGCTGGGCATCGACAACATCGTCTTCATTGCGATTCTCAGCGGCAAACTTCCGCCAGAGAAGCGCAACAAGGCCCGGCAACTCGGCCTGGCCGGGGCGATGCTCATGCGCATCGCGCTGTTGTTCGCCATCGGCTGGATCACGCGGCTGACCAGCGAATGGCTGACGTTCCCGCTGCTGGATCGCATTCTGGGCGAGGAAAAAACCGGCCTGTCGTGGCGCGACATCATCCTGATTGTGGGCGGACTGTTCCTCATCGCCAAGGCCACGCACGAAATACACAGCAAGCTGGAAGGACCGGAAGAGGACCGCGAGGGCCGGGCGTTCGTGCCTTCCGGAATGACGTCCGTCGTCGTGCAGATCATGCTGATGGACATCATTTTCTCGCTGGATTCGGTCATCACGGCGGTGGGCATGGTCGAGCAGCGGGCGGACATTCCTCGCTGGCAGCCGCTGTCGATCATGGTGACTGCGGTGGTCATCGCTGTGATCGTGATGATGATTTTCGCGCGGTCGATCAGCGACTTCGTCGAGCGGCATCCGACGATCAAGATGCTGGCGCTGTCGTTTCTGCTGCTGATCGGCGTGATGCTGATGGCCGAAGGATTCGGCCGCCACATCGAAAAGGGCTACGTCTACTTCGCGATGGCGTTCTCGCTCTTTGTAGAGTTGCTGAACTTGCGCATGCGCAAGGTCTCCAAGCCGGTGCACATTCACCAGCCGCACATGCCAGAAGACAGTGGGTGAACCTGGCTGCGGATGATCAGCGTCGCATGCCGGCGTGAGCCTCTGCGGGTTCAGGGCACTCGCCCAGCGCACCGTCGCCAGAAAGCGTTGCAGCTTCGGTGCGCGGCCGCTGCAGATCAAGTTCGATCGGCCCGGTGATGATGCGAGCGCCGCGCTGGAAGGCGAGGTACGTCCACGCCCATTGCAGCATCACCAGCACGCGATTGCGGAACTCGATGAGATACGCGATGTGGATGAACACCCACAGCAGCCACGCGATGAGACCGGAGAACTGCAATTTCCCCATCCACGCCACCGCCTTGCCCCGGCCGATGGTGGCGAGCAGCCCCTTGTTCCAGTAGTGAAACGGCCGGCGTTGCGATAAACCGCTGCCAGCGCTTTGCCTGGTCGCCTCGCGCCGGATGATGCTGGCCACATACTTGCCCATCTGTATGGCGGCGGGCGCGACGCCCGGCACTTCCTGACCCGATTTCGGGTCGTTCACCTTTGCCAAGTCGCCGATGACGAACACTTCGGGATGATCGGGGATGGTCAAATCCGGCAGCACGGGCACGCGGCCGTTGCGATCCGTCGGCACGCCGAGTTTCGCCCCCAATGATGACGCCTGCACGCCGGCGGCCCAAATCATGTTTTTGGCCGCAATGTGCTCGGCGTTGGGCGGCAGGCCGATTGTCACTCCTTGATCATTGATGTCCGTCACGCGACTGCTCAGGCGCACTTCCACGCCAAGTTTTTCCAAAGCGGCTTTCGCCTTTTGCGAAAGCGCGGGGGGATAGTTCGGCAGCACGCGATCCATCGCCTCGATCAGGATCACTCGCGCGGTGGTGGTGTCGATCATTCGGAAATCGCGCGGGATGGCTTTGCGGGCCAGTTCGCTCATCGTGCCGGCCAGTTCCACGCCCGTCGGGCCGGCTCCCACAACGATGAAGGTGAGTTCTGCGCGGCGGGCCGCGGGATCGGCCTCGCGCTCAGCGGCTTCAAAGGCCAGCAGAAACCGCTTGCGGATTTCCAGCGCATCATCAATCGTCTTCAGGCCCGGCGCGTATTTGGCCCAGGTTTCCTCTTTGCCAAAGTACGAATGTCGCGCGCCGGTCGCCACGATGAGGTAGTCATAGGCAATTTCGCCATCGTCCAGAAAGACGATGCGGCACCGCGTGTCAACGTTCATGGCGCGGGCCAGCAGCACCGAGACATTCTTCTGCCGGGCAAAGACACGGCGAATGGGCGCGGCAATGTCTGCCGGCGAAATCGCGGCTGTTGCCACTTCATACAGCAGAGGCTGAAAGAGGTGATAATTCGCCCGGTCAATCAACGTGATGCGCACCGGTGCGCGGCGGAGCATCTTGGCCGCGTACAAACCGCCGAACCCGCCGCCGATGATCACCACATGGGGAAGACGCCGTGTCTGGTCGCTTGGCATGAGCGATGCACCTTTCGGGTGATTCTAGCGGCCGCGCGTGTCGCCACGCGCATGACGAACCGCACCGGTTTATCATCGCACAGCATGGATGGCCCCGCCTCTGCTCCGCGTCCAACTTCGCTGTTCGCAACGCGGCTGGGCCTGAATCGTTCCACCGCCGCGCTGCTGCTGGCGATCCTGCTCATCGGCATGGGGCAGGAACTCTGGTCGCCATTCATGCCCAAGTTCATCCAGGCGAGCATCGAGGATTTTTTCGAGCGCCATTCCAATGCATGGAATCTTTCCACAACCGCCATCATCGTGCTGGCCGTGGGCCTGTACGGCGCGTGGAAGGATTTTCAGGAAGGCATTTACTACTACCTCGGCGGGCGCATTGGCGGCACGCACGGCACGCGACGGGCGCTGATCGGCTTCGCGCTGCTGCCGCTGGTCGGTTACGCCATGCTGCTGTGCGCGTTCACACCGCTGCTGGCCACGATCATGGCGTTTGCATCGCTGCCGTTCATCGCCGCATATGACTCGATCTCTCAACCAGCCGCGCTGCGCGTTGTGGGCGACACGCTGAAGGCACAGCACCGCACCATGGCGTTTTCGCTGCAGGCGATACAACGGCGAATTTCGCGCATCGCGGCGTATCTCGTCTCCGGCGCGTTGGTGTTCGCCTTCGGCGCGGTGGCCGGCGTGAAGGCGGGTGTGGCGCTGAGCATGATCCTGGTGCTTGTCGCGGTCATCGTGCAGATACGCATGCTTCACACAGACACCAGAGACACCGCAGTGCGTTCCGTAGGTTTCAGCCTGCGGCTGGTTCGCCGTTTCCATCCAGAATTGAAGAAGTTGCTGGCTGCGGACATTCTCGCGCGAATCGCCGAGGGCATGCCGCGCGAACTGTTCGTGCTGTACGCGGTGATCGCCTCCTCCGACGGCTCCGCGAACGCAGCAGAAAATCTCGGCATGTTCGGCATTGACCCGCGCACCTTCGGCGTGCTGCTTGCGGTTCAATCGTTTACATCGCTCGTGATTTATCTGCCGATTGCATGGCTGGCGTCCAAACCCGCAGCGCAGAAGAAGCCGTTCATCAACCTGACGTTTTTCTTCTTCGCGCTTTTTCCCATTTCGTTTTTGATTCTGGGCTCTCATTTCGGCTTGGCCGGGCTGGTGGTTGCGTATGTCATCGCCGGCTTGCGCGAAATCGGTGAGCCGGCACGCAAGGCGATGATCACCGAACTCCTGCCGGAGGATGCCCGAACGGCCGCAACGGGGTTGTACTGGGCGGTGCGCACGTTCGCGGTCATGCTGGCGCCGCTGGCCGGGGCACTGGTGTGGCTGGCATGGGGACCTCATGCAACCTTCATCGCGGCGTCCGGGATCGGCTTGATCGGGGCCATCGTCTTCGCGATTGTGTTCAATCGTCAGCCGCAACCTGCGGCCTTCTCCCCCCGTGCGGATTGAACCTGATTGCCTCGGAAATCGCTGCGAATCCTTATCGCCTGTACGCTGATGCTCATGCGCGATCCGTTGATTCATCGCCGGCTGATTTTCGCGGTCTTGGCATTGCTCGCCACGGCGCTTGCGGGCGCATCGGCTGCTGGTCAGGCCGAGCAGGAGCGGTCATCGCTCAACGAGAAACTTGTCATCATCGCGCCGCAGGCGCTTCGCCATGCGATTGGTGAATTCCTCACCTTCAAGAAACGCCGCATGTTCACGACTTTCTTTTCGCTGGAGCATGTTCAGCAGACCAGCGTTGGCGATGATGATGCGGAAAAACTCAAGCGGTTCCTGTACACGCAGTGGAGAATGAACGACTTCGGCTACGTGCTGCTGGTGGGCGATGTGGACACCATTCCTGTGAGATACATGGCGTTGGATCGCATCACGCCCGCCGCGTTTGACTACGCCTTCTACGCCACCGATCTGTACTACGCCGACCTCGCAAAACCTGACCGCACATTCGACGATTGGAACGCACAGCACGATGGATTTCACGCGCGGTACATCGGCGAAGTTCGCGGCGAGAAGAACAAAACTGATCCGGTCAACTTCGATGAGGTCGACTACCAACCGGAAATTGCCGTCGGCCGCTGGCCCGTCAACACGCCGGAAGAAGTCTTGATTGTCGCGCAGAAGTCCATGGCGTACGAGCGCGGCGTCGAAGCTTTGATGGTGATGGGCCCGCCCGCGCTGGAGCACCCGCCTGAAAAGCCGGGCGCCCGTGTTGCTGCATTGATCAATTGCGAGGGCTGGGTGGATGGTCGCGGCATGCTGGATGCGGTCGCCGCCGAACTTCCGGCGCTGTGGATCGCGCAGAGACGTTACTTCGCCGATGCAACTCGCAACGACAACACTCCACCGCCGACGAAAGAGCAAGTCATCGCGCTGCTGAACGCCGGGGCGGGAATCGTCGCGCACATCGGCCATGGCGACAACAACAGTTGGAACGGCTGCTTGTCCGTGAACGATCTGACATCGCTGAACAATGCCGATCGACTGCCGATCATGATTTCCGCGGGCTGTTCAACGGCTGTCTGCACGGCACAAGCGCCCTACGAGGCTTACATTGACGCCGACGGCATGGAACACGCCGGGACCAACAACGGCGAGGTGTTCACCGCCCCGCCCCCGCCGCCGGCGTGTTACCAGAAGGGGCCGCACAACGCCACAAGCATGGGTGAGCAACTCTTGCGGCACAATGGCAACGGCGCGGCGGCCTACATCGGCTGCAACACCGGTGGTCAGCCCTGCGCTCTCACGCTGGTTGAAGGGTTCATCAATGCGATCGGCCGCCAGTCCAAGCCCCGCCTGGGCAATTGCTGGGTCGAGGCGGTGATGCACTACTGCAAGAAGGAAAATCTCGCGACAATCAAGCCCGATGAAGGCTGGTATCCGCCCAGCGTGTTCTATCAGCCGATGAAGTTCATGGTCTTCGGCGACCCGACGCTGCCGATTGCGGGACCGAAGGCCGGGGCGAACACGCCGTAAAGTACGATCGTTTTGCCGTTCAAACACAATTGCACTGGCCATGACTACTCACCCGCAGAACAAACCTCCCTGGTATCGCCCGCGCAACGTCTTGCTATTGATGTTCGTCCTCGCGGTGGTTGGAATCGGCTGGGTGGTTGTGCAGATTTGGAATGTGTACACCGCATCGCCGAAAATCACGCACGATTACCGCGCCGAATTTCGGCAACTAGCCGCGCAGGCGGCCGGGGTTTCGCCGAGCAGCGGCGATAATGCGTGGAACAAATTGATTGAAGCCGTCACGGATTGCAATCGTATCACCAATGAATACGTCAACCTCATGGAAACCGACGGTGCGCCACGGCGTTCAGGCGCTGATCCGTACGACACTCCTTTTGTTGATTTTCAGAGAGTGTCTCAAGGCCGCTATTTGCCCGATCACATTGAACCGGAACTTGCTGTGCTCCAGCGGCTGCGCGAACAGGGCGTGTTCGAGAAACTACGAGAGTTCGCACACATGGGAATTGGTTTCCGCACGGGCGATGCTGCATCGTCCATGATATTTGAGCTGATGCCGGAACTAGCGCAATGCCGAAATCTGGCCAAAGCACGGGCAGCGTCGATGCGGCTGGCGAGTATTGCTCACGATGATGATGAGGTCGCCGACGCGTTTGATGACCTGCTCGCGATGGCGCAGACGATTTCCTATCAACCCAGCGTCATTTTTCACCTCGTGGCGCAGTCGATTCAAATGGCTGCGATCGAAGAACTGCGCTCTGAGATGATGGAATTCGATTTCGATACCGCCCACTGTCGGAGATTTCGGGAAAGCATTGACCATCATCCGCTTGCCGAGGTGAAACTTGCGTTGGAAGGCGAGCGGCGAGTTTTCTGGGATTTTGTGCAGCGCGTGTACACCGATGATGGGACGGGCAATGGATACGTCGATGTGGGCGCGATGGGCGACATTGAAAATGGCGGCATTGCTCAAAACCGAACGCTCTCTGGATTGATTCTCGGGCGTTTTGCGAGGGCGGATCGCCGCGAAACACTCGCCAGTTATGATTCGTACATTGATCAGTGCATCGCGCAATGCGATGTACCAACATCGAGCCGATGGACGACCTTCAATGTGGATGCATGGCTGAACACGCTGCCGAAGCGTATGGCAATAGTGCGGCTGATCGCGCCGGCGTTGCAGAAATTCATTGACAGTACGTCAAGAACGGCGGCAAGACTCGATCAGATGCGGATTATGATTGCGCTTCAGGAATATCGGATTGCGCACGCGGAATTCCCCGAACATCTCGAATCGCTCGAGCCGGATTTTCTCGCCTCGCTGCCCATTGACGCGAACAACGATCAATCGTTCGTCTATCGCCGCATCACGGACGATCCGTTCGGTCGTCCCTATCTGCTTTATTCAATGGGCGTGGACGGCATCGACAACGGCGGAGTCGAGAAGCCAGAGGAAAAACGCCCGAGTCGTACGCGCGCCAAAGCGCCAGCGAGTGATTTCGATATCGTCTTCAACGCGCCGCGGCGAGAACCCGAAGACGAACACTGATCACCAGCCTGGCCACGCGCGATTGCTCGCTCACGGTGAATTCGTCGCCGTCCACCCCACCGCTTCGCGCTTGCCTCGCGCTGTCCAACACGCCTCAAGCAATTCCGGCACGCCTTCGCCGGTCGCGCCGCTGACGAGGATTGGATTCACATCTCGCGGCAGGCGCAACTTGGCGATGAGTTTCTTCGCGCACTCGCTGCGTTCATCCGGCGGGACCAGGTCGATCTTGTTGAACACGATGATCTCGGGCTTCTCCGCCAACTCGACCGAATACTCCAGCAGTTCGCGGCGAATCACTTCATAATTCTCCGCCACGTCCGAATTGTCCAGCGGCGCCATGTCCAGCACGTGCACCAGCACCGCGGTGCGTTCGATGTGCCGAAGAAAATCGTGGCCAAGTCCCGCGCCCTGCGCCGCGCCGGAGATCAAGCCGGGAATGTCCGCCACCACCAGCCTGCGATGACCGGGCAATTCCGCAATGCCCAGGTGTGGCGAGAGCGTGGTGAAGGGATAATCCGCCACCTTGGGCGTGGCGCGGCTGACCGCACGCAGCAGCGTGGACTTGCCCGCGTTGGGCAGGCCGACCAGCCCCACATCGGCAAGCAGTTTCAGTTCAAGTTGAAGCGTGCGCTCATCGCCGGGCTCGCCGGGCGTGGACTCCATCGGGGTCTGATGGGTCGAAGTCTTGAAGCGTTCATTGCCCAAGCCGCCCTTGCCGCCGCGTGCCACAATCACGCGTTGGCCGGGCTGGTCGATGTCGGCGAGGACGTGTCCGGAATCTTGATCTGCGACAACGGTGCCCAGCGGCACCGGGACGATGACATCGGCCCCGTCGCCGCCGCTCATGGACTTGCCCATGCCGTGCCCGCCGTTCTTGGCGCGGTAGCGCGGATGATGCGTGAGATGAATGAGCGTGTCATAGGAAGGATCGGCAACGATGACGACATCGCCGCCCTTCCCGCCATCACCGCCATCGGGTCCGCCCTTGGGAATGTACTTTTCACGTCGCAGACTGACCGCGCCGTTCCCGCCCCTGCCGGCACGAATGAAGATGGTGGCGCGATCGAGAAAGAGCATGGTTGTTCAATGATAATCGCAGAAGTTCATTCGCCGAGTCTTGTGACGGTGCCAGGCTTCAGCAGGCCCATGATCGAGCATAGTTGCGGCAGCAGAGGTCGCAGATCCGCGAGCCGATTGCTTTTGCCGCAAAGTACGACCACTGCAATGGAAAAGGAGTGTATGTGCTGTTCGAATTGAAGATTCTGATCGGTGGTCAAGAACACATCAAACTGTGCTTGAGCGCGCTGCAGCAACTCGCCGTTCGTGGCGCCCGCCCATCCAACTTCTGTTAGCGTGCTGACGTCATGATCTCCCAGTTCGCGTCCAAGCCGCCAGTCAACGCATTCATCCAGAAGAATTCTCACGCGACTCTCTTTGGCGGCAGCAACATGTCTTTGACCTCATCAAGGAAGGCGATGACCTGATCTCGGGTAACCGTCGGGAATCCTTCGAGAAAATCATCGATCGTCTCGCCACCTTCAAGATAGTCAATGAGCGTTTGCGCAGGAACGCGCGTGCCAGCGAACACCGGCATTCCCCCCAGAATTTCGCGCGAAGTTGTAATGACGCTGCTCATGCCGGACATCCTAGGCACCGGAAGGAAAACGCAGCATCACATGGCCAGCGTGCCGAGTCATTGCCAAGGAAGCACACATGCCGGCGAAACTGCGACCCAACCCTCAACCACCGATTGTGATTCGCCCTGCGGCAGCAACTCACCAGCGGCAATCGATGACGCCTCTCAGGATCAACAAGGCCGAAAACGGCGCAGCGATGTGCACGCTTCCCAAAAAGAAAGAGACGCCGCTTGGCGTCTCTTCTTTACTTCTTCAATGAGAGGTGCTCAACCCATAGCAACGCTTCCCGCCGCCGTGTACGACGGGATGGATGAATCCGCCGGGATGATGTCCACGAAGCGGCCGCGAAAGCGAACCGTGCCGTCGATGGTCGCGAACAGCGAATCGTCGTTGGCGCGTTTGACGAGGTAGCCTGCCTTGAACCGCGTGCCGCACTGGCGGACGATTTGAGAGCCGGCCTGGGCGAACTGCCCGCCATAAATCTTGATCCCACGGAACTGCGGGTTTGAATCTCGGCCGTTGCGGGTCGAGCCTTGTCCCTTTTTATGTGCCATGACGAAAAGACTCCAAAAAATCGGCTGCCGATGCGTCCGGCGTGCCGAGCCTTACAGTTTAGCGTGGGATCAACGCAAAATCCACGTCTCTTGAACCAGTGAAACCGGTTCGCTGCCGCGAGCCTGTGCATTGCCCGGAACCAGGTAATCCCGCTGCAGGGTCTTGTAGAGCGTGATGTCTGTGCCGGTCACAGGGTTTTTCACTCGGGCCGTCTCGCCGCTGATTCCGGTGATGAACAGCGACATTTCCGTCACGCGGAGGTTGCGGGCGGGCCAGACGATCAGACCCTCCTTGGCGTTCTCCTTGCCTTGCAGCAGTTCGCCAATAACTGTGTTCTGATCTTCCAGGAATTCGTTGCCGAGCAGTTCAAGCAGGCCGTTGGTGACTGCGGTGGGCACGTCCTTGCCGGCGGGCAGGATATCCCCCGTGTCTGTGAAAAGCACCATCTTGGGGGCCCAGAGCTGGTCCTTGTTGGTGCGGTTGGTGACTGTGTACGTGAAGTACCAGTACGAGCCTGTGCCACCCGGATCGGTGTAGAGCCGCAATGGGCCAGCCTCGAAGTTGAGTTCCCAGCGATAGGGCACGGGGGCCGGCTTGGGGAAAGCCATGGCCAGGCTTGTCAAAGCCAGCGCAGCGAAGGTGGCGAGGGCCGCAGCGTTGTTCAATCTGGCGCGTCCAAATGACCGCAACATGCTCATTGCTCCTGACTGGGCCGAAACGGTTATTGTAATGGTGGCCGCGATGCCGTCAACGATGGCGGTCCTATGACTATTTCGCAGACCAACCCCAATCAGTTGCGGCAACCGGACGATGATGGCCCCGGAGGCATCATTCAGGTCCCGGTGGAACGGCAGCCCGAGGCCATTGCGCGATTGCTCGCCACGGGCCCCCATCCCGACCGCGATCACGCCCGGCGATTCATCGATTTCGCCCGCGATCATCGAATCAGCCTTCTGGGCATGTGGTCGCGGCTGGATCGCCAGGGACGAATCGTATCAACGGTGCTCACGGTTCCCAGTCCCGGGCGCACGGCGATGGTGTTCGCCAGCCGACCGGCCGGCGCGGGCTCCCTGCCTTCACTTTCAGAATTGATCGATCATGCCGCCAGGCAACTTCCGCAGTTGAACGTCAACCTTGCACAGGTGTTGCTGGAACCGGTGGAATCGCTGGAGCACCGGGCTTTTGCCGCTGCGGGATTTCAGGATTTGGCGATCTTGAGTTACCTGGAGCGTCCGCTTCACTCGCCGCGTCCCCAGCCCCGGCCGATCTGGCCCGCCGGCATTGAAGCGATCACCTTCAACGAATCGTTGCACGATGAGTTGATCGACGTGCTGGATCGATCGTACGAAGACACGCTGGACTGTCCGGGGCTGCGCGGCCACCGCCGGACCGTGGATATTCTCGAAGGCCATCGCGCTTCGGGAACGTTCGACCCCAACCTGTGGACCATCGTGCGCGAGCGTGGCACAGCCGTTGGTGCGCTGCTGCTGAATCCATCCGCGGATCATCATGCGATGGAACTGGTGTACCTGGGTCTGGCCAAGGCGGCGCGAGGCCGCGGACTTGGCCGGCGGCTTCTTCAGCACGGCCTTGCACTGGTGGACAACCGATCCGAGCGATCGATGAATCTGGCGGTGGATGAAGCCAACCAACCGGCGCTGTCGCTGTATCTGGCGGAAGGCTTCAAGCAGGCGCTTCGGCGTCGCGCAATGATTCGCCCACTGTGACCGGCCGATGCGCAAATGCCTGCGCCCGGACGCGTTGCGGCGGACGGTCAAGTGCAATCTCTCGCATCGCCCGCGCCGATTGCGGCGCGCATTGACCACGACGTGAACGCGGCGTGCCGCTGCGAACCAGTTGTCCACCGTGAATTGACAAGGTGTGGAGAACGCGGCGCGAAAAATTTTTCGCGCGCGATTCACCTTGAAGTTTCGCGGAGTTTGAACATTTCGCGCGCGCCGCCACTGATTTGCCCCTTGTGCGATGCGCACTTCGCGATACTCTTCGCACATCGTTCACTGGACGAACGAGCACTCCTCAGCGGGACGGTCGGCTTCCGTCCGCCTGACTCACCCGTCGCGATGACGGATGAATCAGGCTGACCAGCCTGTCAGCGTCTGTGGGTGCAAGCCTTGCGGTGGGTCGATGCGATGCTCGCATGACCGCCGCGGCTGGGGATGGATTCGCCCAACATCACGGTTTCCGGCGCGCCCAAGCACGTTTCAGGACGGATTCACATCCGGTGCGGTGTCGGTGCGCCCAAACATGGACCGGTCTCCAGCATGCTGGAGACCGCGCAGCCAGTCAGGAGGATTTGGAGCGTGACAGTCCAACTTCAGAAGCCCGCGCGACACGCCACGGCAACACCCCCCACCGCTCGATCCGTCTCGCCTGAATCCGAAATCGCGCGGCCGTCGCCAGTCTCTTGCCGAGCGGCGGACAACAGTCCGCCTGCGGAAGCCCGGCCGGACGTTGCCCGA
>CAMPIL010000041.1 GCA_946886375.1 uncultured Phycisphaerales bacterium | reverse complement strand
GTGTGGCGGGAAAGCGCTCGGTGATGCCGACCTCCGGCAAGGCGAGTTTGAGGTTGGTCAACACCGGCTGGCTGATTACAGCGAAGAAATCGCCAAGCACCAGTTCCAGGTTTTCGCCGGGTTGGACATAAGTTGGCTTGCCTGCGAACGTGGTGGCCAGTTGATCCAGGAACAGAGTGTTGACATCGTGCCCGACGCCGAAGGAAAAGATGCGAGCGTCCGGCGACGCTGGATGTTCCTTCACAACCTTCAGCGTGTCCTGGGCGGACGCGTTGCCCATGCCATCGGTGATAAACACGATGATAAACGGCGGGCGGGGGTCTGCATCCTTGGCGGCGTCTTGGCCGACGCTGCGCAAATCAAGCGCGGCCTTCAAGGCGTCAGTGATGTTGGTCCCGCCTGCGGCGGCAAATCGCGCGATGCGCTCCCTGGCACGCTCGCGGTTTTCCCTGGTGGCCGGCTGCACCTCCTGGAACAACGGGTCCACGCCCGTGGAGAATCGCACGAGGTTGAAGCGATCGCGCTCATCCAATTGATCCACGCAATATTTCAGCGCGGCCTGGGCCTGTTCGAGTTTCTCTCCCGACATTGAGCCGCTGGTGTCAATGACGAACACCACGTCCTGCGGCTGGTGGTCCTGCTTGGGCCATAGTTGCTTGGGCGTGAGGGTGAGCACAAAGTGGCCTGGACGATTCTCGCTGGGCTTGTATGCGATCACCGACAATCCCAGATCGCTGGAATCGGTGTCGTAGAGCAGTAGAAAATCTTCATCGAGACTTCCCTTGCTTGCCTCGTAAGCGATTGCCGCGGCGTTTTCGCCTTGACGAACGATCTCAACCGAATGCGTGGGCGACCAGACGTTCTTCAACGGCGATGTCGTGGTCAACTTCACGTTGAAGCGCACGTTGCCGTACACCTGTCCGCAGGCCTTTGCGGTGCGCAGTGGGTAGTGGTACGCGCTCATGCCGCTCATGGAGCGGCAGATTTGCTGGTACTTCACCTGAATCTTGGTGTCCTTGCCTGGTTCGATGGGAAACACCCGCATCTGCAGAAGCCGATGCCCGATGAACTCGATCAGACCCGGATCGCGCGTCTGCCGGACAATGGATTCATAGATCTGCCGCGCCTGTGCCGCGGGAAGCACTTCGCCCTGCACCATCTTGCCATTGAAACTCATCTGAAAATCAGTGAGGTCGGCGTTCTCTGGCAAGGGAAAGACATACGTCGCCTCCAGCACTCGGGAAGTGTCATTGTGGAAGGTCTGATTGAGCGTCGTCAGCGCGACCTGATCCTGAACCGTCACATCAACTGAATGTTCAGTCACGCGCAGCGGAGGCAGGCTGACATCAGTGGGCGCAAGAATCCCCGCTCCCTGCGCTTGCATGACGACCAACATGACTGCCACAGCCACGATCAGTTTGCAACCAAGAGCATGCATGGGATGACTCCGTTGAACACAGGCGATCGGCTGACAGGCGGTTTGACGCCAGAGATCGGCCGCTGTTTCAGGCAGGCTGCCATTCATCAGGCGAATCCATCAGGAATCCACCGGGCGGGCATACCGGCGGTCCGCAGCCTCCGTATCATCAGGATGACGAACCGGCGGCAGGTTTATTACGCAGATTTCGTGGCGGAAGGTGTTTTCCCGGTTGATATGGATTCACGAGCATGACGAGTCTGGAGCGAATGCTTCGACGAGCCCGGCGGCGGGCCACCGCAGACCTTGCAATTCATCGTGCGGGCTGGGGCCTGGTGGCCTCGCTTGGCGCGGGTGTGTTACTGCTGCTGGTCGATCGGATCGCAGGAGTCGAAATCCCGCTGGCTGTGTATGGCGGCTTGCTGGCCGTTGGGTTCGTTGGGGGTTTGATTCACGCAGCGCTTTCACGGCCGAACGACCGCACCCTGGCCATTCGATTGGATCGTTCGTTGCGGTTAAAGGACCGCATGGGAACCGCCGCGGCCTTGGATGAGTTGGTCCATCGCCCGGGCGTGCCAGCGTATTCTGCGATCGACCCTGATTTTGCCGCGCTTGTGAATCGCGATGCGCAGCGGCTTGCCGAGGCCGTGGATGTGAGCGCGGCGACGCCAATTCGACTGCATCGCGCGTGGGGCATCGCCATTCCGCTCGCGGCGCTGCTGTGGGCTGGCATTGCGTTTCTGCCTGTGGTTCAGTGGGAGGCCGATGCGTCCCAGCCCACCGGGCAGCCGCCGAATCAATCGCCGCAGTTGCAGGCGCAGGCTCAGGAAGTGTCGCGATCAATTCAGAATGCGGTCGCGGCGTTGCGCTCCAACGAATCGCTGGATGCGCAGAGCCAGGAAGGCCTCGCCGCGCTCGATCGACTCGCGGAGCAGTTGCGGCAAACGCCCGCGGCCGCCGATGAGATCGCGCGGGCCCGCGATGAATCCGCAGCGCGATTGGATGATGTGGCCCAACGGTTGGCCGAGCAGGCCCAGCGCGATCTCGCCGCAGCCGATGAGATGACGCAGCGGTTTGCAGGCCTCGATCAGACCGGCGCTCCTCCCCCGCCGATGTCCGCGCGGGAGTTCGACGAGGCGCTGCGCCGGGGCGAATTCGGCCGTGCGGCGGAACGGCTGGGCGACCTTCTCAATCAGGACCTTGATCCCCAACAGCGAGAGGAAGCGGCGAATTATCTGCGCGACCTTGCCTCGCGAATGGAACAATCGCCGCAGACGCAGCCGGCGAGCGATGAACAACGCGAACAACTCGCCCAGGCGCTGCGCGATCAGGGAATGGATGAGCAATCCATTGATGAACTCCTGCGCGATCCGCCTGCGACTGCCGAGGAATTGCAGCAGCGCATCGCTGAACGAGGCGTGGATGAACAGGTTGCCCGGCAACTGGCGGAAGACTTGCACCAGCAGCACAACGAGCAACAGGTCAGGGAGGAAACCCAACGCGACTCCCAGGCTGTGAAAGACGCATTGGAGCAAGCAGCAGAAGACCTGAAACAATCGGCTCCCGCGACACACCCGCAATCTCAACAGCCGTCGAATGAGCAATCAACTGAAAGCGATTTGAGACACGACGAGTCTGCGAGCGCAGAGCAACCGCAACCCGCGCCCGCTTCTCGACCCGAGGCCCAGTCACGACCGCAGGCTCAATCGCAACCGCAGGCTCAGCCCACCACTGCGCCCGAGCGTCCTGGCGATTCGCCACCGCAATCGCCGCAGCAACAGCAATCGCAGGAAGCGCAGCAATCGCAAGAACAACAACAGCAACAATCATCAGAGGAAAAAGCCAGCGACAATTCCGGCCAGCAGAATCGCCAGGCGCAACAGCAATCCAAGCCTGATGCCAATCAGGAATCTGAACAACGCACTCGCGATGCACAATCGGCTGACAGCAATGCGCAGGACACGGCTCAGCAGCAGCAGCAGCGATCCTCGCAATCGCAACAGCAAAAGGAACAACGCGGTGATGGCTCGAAACCTGATCCGCAAAGCGCGTCGGAAATGCTGCGGAAACTTGCTGAGCGGCGTGAGTCTGCCCAACAGCGGCAGCAGGCCGGCGAACGCCTGCGGCAGGCTGCCCGCGAACTTGCCCAGAACATGACGCCGCAGGAGCGCGAGCAGTGGGCTCGCCAGTGGCAGCAGCAACAAGGCGCACCGGATCAACAAGCGCCTTCTGATCAGGCGAACCAGAATCAACCTGAGCCAAATGCTGCCGCACGATCCGGCCCGGCGGGCGATCCGAACGGACGAAGCGGCTCGCAAGACGCCGGCGCTCCGGATTCGCCTGAGAACTTCGAAAAGGATGATGTCGATTTGCGCGGTTCAGCCCCCGCGGATCAACTCATTGCGCAATGGTTGAACGATCAACCGTCCACCGGGTCAGTTCCCGGCAATGGCGCGGCGGGCCCGGCCCGCGTGCAGCAGGCGCGCGAAGTCGCTGAACGTGCCGTGAACGAATCAGCCGTGCAACGGCGTTACCACAAGGCGATCATGCGGTACTTCGGCCGGTTGAATCAGACCGCCCAAAAGGCGACCTCCGATGCCGCCGCGCCTCCTCCTGCCGCACAACCCGCACCGGGCAATCCATGACCACGCGCCTGTCCGCCTCGTGCCGCACATGAATCTCCGCTTCGACCACCCCGAATTCCTCCTGCTGGGACTGCTGGCGATACCGCTGCTGATCATCGGCTGGCGCTCGCTGCGGCTGACCGACAGCCTTCGCCGCGCGGTGATTCTTGGCCTGCGCACGATCTTTGTGCTGGCGCTGGCGATCATGCTTGCAGGCCCGAGATTGTTGCGCGAGCACGATCACCTCACCGTGATTGGTCTGCTGGACATCAGCGGCTCGGTGCAGCGGTTCGCAGAGTTGCCCGCGATCAGCGATGCCCCGGCGACGCATCCCGCAACGCCCGCCGCCCAGTCACAAAATTCCGATGGCGATGCGCTGCAATCGCTGTACGACCAGGTGAATGAATCGCGCACGGTGCGGCGGTCCAACATCGAATATCTCCGCCGCTGGTTTCGCGCCGCGGCTGGGATCAAGGAACCGGAAGATCGTTTCGGGCTGATCGTGTTCGACGGCCGCGCGATCGCCGTCTCCGCCCCCACTCGCGCCCAGTACGTGGATGACAATCTCGATCAACCGATCGCCGAGGGAACCAACATCGAAGACGCCGTGCGTCTTGGGCTGGCGATGTTCCCGCCGGACACCGCCAAGCGGCTGGTGCTTGTGACTGATGGCAACGAAACCGCGGGCAATGTGATCCAGGCGGTGCAGCGTCTGAGCGAAACCGGCGATGAGGCTTCTGCGGATTCGCGAAGTTCCATTCCCATCGATGTGCTTCCCATCGCCTACCGCGTGACGCGCGATGTGCAGGTGGTTCGCGTGGAGATGCCTCCCACAGCGCAGCCGGGTCAGACCGTCACCGCGCGCATCGTGCTCGAATCCACCGCGCCTGTCTCAGGCCAACTCACGCTGAGGCGAGAGGGCGAGCCGGTGGACCTCAACGGCAATCAGTCCGGCACATCGCGACACGTGGACATTCCCGCAGGCCAGTCTGTTCATCTTGCGCAGGTGACGCTGGGATCGATGCCCATCAACCGGTTTGAAGCGGTGTTCGAGACCGACGATCCCACCGCGAACATCCTTCCCGACAACGATCGCGCGGAGGCGTTCACCGCCACGCCCAGCAAGGGTTCGGTGCTGGTGATTGATTCCAGCGCAGGCCGGCGTGAAAATGGTCTGGTGCAGGTCTTGAGCGCGGCGGGCATTCCCGCTTCCGCACAGCCGCCGGCGCAAGTGCCGGTCGATCTCTTGTCCATGCAGAACTTCGATCTGATCGTGCTGGACAACGTCGCGGCTGCGGAATTAACCTCGCAACAGCAGGAATTGCTCGCGCGCTACGTGAACGACCTGGGCGGCGGGTTGATCATGACCGGCGGCGAAAACAGTTTCGGCGCGGGCGGGTGGAAAGGTTCGCCCGTCGCAGGCGTGCTGCCGGTCGATCTGGATCCCTCGCGCGAACTTCGCCTGCCCAGCGCGGCCCTGGTGCTGGTGCTGGATAAATCCGGCTCGATGAATCAACCTGTGGCCGGGGCGCGGGCCACGCAGCAGCGCATCGCCAACGAAGGAGCCGCGCTGGCGATTGAATCGCTGCGCGCCGACAACCTCGTGGGCGTCATCACCTTCGATATGTCCGCCTACACGGTAGTGCCGCTGCAAGCCAATGAAAATCCCCGCGCACTGGCCGACAAGGTGCGCGCGATTTCCGCAGACGGCGGGACCAACATCGAACCGGCGCTGGAATCGGCCTTGGACATGCTGAGCCCCGCCAAGGTCGCGCGCAAGCGAGTGGTCTTCATGACCGATGGACGCTCGAGTTCGACGGAGAACCTGGAAGACCTGGCCCGCCGCATGGCCGCAGCCGACATTCAATTAACCACCATCGCAGTGGGCGACGATGCGGACTACGAACTGTTGGAGAAACTTGCGACGGTGGGCGGCGGGGAGTTCTATCCGGTGCGCGATCCTCGCATCCTGCCGCGCGTGCTGGTGGATTCAGTGCAGGTGATCAACAAGCCGCTGGTGAAGGAAGTGACGTTCACACCGCGCGTGTTGCCGACGGGATCGACGCTTACCGCAGGCATGGAATTCGCACCGCCGCTGGGCGGGCTGGTCATCACGTCGCGGCGCGATGATCCGCGCGTCTGGCTGGAAATGATCGATGCAGATGGCGATCCTCTGCTGGCGCACTGGCAGGCGGGATTGGGTCGCGTCGCCGCGTTCACCTCGCAATCGCCCGGCGCGGGAACATGGTCGCAGAACTGGGCCGACTGGCCGGTCGCCGCGACGTTCTGGACGCAACTGGCCCGCACGGTTTCGCGCCCGCCAGCCAACCAGAACGCCGAACTCATTGCGACAATCCAGGATGATCGGCTGAATATCACGTTTGAAACGGTTGAATCCGAGAGCGGCGCACCGGAATACCTCCAGGTCAATGGCACGGTGTACCGGCCAGATGGTGCCACCGCGCCGGTTCGCCTGCGTCAATCCGCACCCGGCCGATACGAGACCTCTGTGGACGCCAACCTTGCGGGAAACTACATCGTCGCGCTGAATCCACGCCAAGGCACGCGGCAACTTGCACCGGCGATCGGTGGAGCCAACCGCTCGACCAGCCCGGAGTTTCGGCGCTACGCATCGAACCTGGGCCTGCTCGAAGAAATCGTGCAGAGCACGGGCGGGCGGCGGCTCAGCGTTGAACTGCCGCTGGCCGCCAATCTGTTTGACCGCACCGGCATGCCGCGCAGCGTTTCCGCGCTGCCGGCGTGGCGGACGATTCTGTGGTGGGCGCTGGCGCTGATGCTGCTGGACGTGGCGTGCCGGCGGCTGGCGTGGGACTCGCGCATGCTGCGCAACGCGCTGGCGCGGGCCGTGGAGCGGGTGGTCCCGGCACGGGTGCGCGGGGCCGAGGTCGCCACCACCCTCGCCACGCTGCGCCGCGTCAGCGATGACGCCGAAGCCCGGCGAGAAGCACGCTCGATCGGAGTGCCACGACTTCAGCCCACCGGCCGCATCGCTCCACCACCAGCGCGAGATGAGCACGGCAACATTCTGCCCGAGGATGATCTGCGCCTGACCGTCGATGAAGAGCCGCAGCCCGCCCCGGCCGCCGCGCGTCAATCAACGACCGCCGATCGCCAGATGCCCGAGCCTTCCAAAGTCGCGGCGGCGTTGGATGTGCTGCTGGGTCGAAACAAACCTGCGGCCAAGCCAATTCCGCCCAAGCCCGACGCCGCGTCAGTTGATCACGGCGCCAGCGCAGCGGAAACCACGGGAAGCCTGCTCGCGGCCAAACGCCGTGCGAGGCAGAAGATGCAGAAAGATCAATCGAATGAGCGATGAACGCACGGTCAACAAGTGCGGATCGACCCACACCGCCCCTCCCTGTCAGGCTGGGCTTTCTCAGCCGTACGCCTGCACCAGTTCCACGCCGGGGTAGTACCACTGGACGATTTCGTAATACGGCTTGCCGGCTTTCGCGAGCGCTTCAGCCCCGTACTGGCACAGGCCGACGCCGTGGCCGAAGCCGAATCCATCGAACGTGACGGTGTTGCGGTTCACGACAGAGCGGAAGAACGATGACCGCAGCGGCTTGTCGGGCGGGTTCAATCCCTGGCCGCTGAAGTTGGCGGCGCGGCGGAAGTTCTCGGCTGTCATCTCCACCGCCGTCTGCCGGTCATCCATCACGCGCATGCGCGTGGGGCGACCATGCGGGTTGGCGGCGATGATGTCGATGGCTTCCAAGCGCGAGAGACTGATCAGGTCCTTTTTCTTTCGATCCTTGCCGAAGCCGACCAGCCGGCGCGACAGCACCTCAATGGGCTGATCCACTTTCCATTGGTAGTACGGCGTGTTGCTGCAGACATCCGGCTCGGACCGGCCGACCAGCGGCGGCACATCGTTGACGGGGTTTGAGCCGATCGCATCAGTCGCGCTGGCCGCGACGCCGCCGCAGCAACTGGAGTAGTAGCCTGAAACCAGCAGGCCGTCGTACGCCAGCGTCATTCCGCGCGTCAGCGCGACCGCTTCGTGCGCGCGGCTGTCTGTCACGTTGCCAATGTACATCTGCGAGGAGGCGGTGTTGGTCACGTCGTAGTGCCGCTTGCCTGCGAATACCGCGATCTCCGTGCAGGCGAAACTTCGCGCCGCGACCGCCTGGGCCGCGAAGGTTTGCAACTGCCAGGTCTTGTACAATTCGCCCGCCAGCACGCCGGGCAGATATGTTTCAAGCGGAACATCATTGATCAGGTCGAATGATCTCGACGACGCCGGCTCCAAGTCGTGCCGTGACATCAGCCGCAGGGTGCCGGGATACCGACGAGGCTCCGACTGGGCGGAAGGGTGTTCGGCCTCCTGCACTTCCAGAAGCGCTGCAGGATCATCGAGCATCGGCGAAATCTCGATCGGTTCGCGGCCATCCACCGCGGCTCGGAACCCTTTGCCGTCGGTAATCGCCCAGCCGGATGCTTCCATCGCCACCTGAAGCGGCCCCGACAATGCAACGCCCTTTCCCACTGTCTGGGCCCGATGCACGCGCAGCCACTGGTCGGCGGAGCCGATGCGCAATGACACGCCGGCGCTGCGCACCTTCATCACGCGCACGCGGATCAGCGGTTCCGATGCCGGCAGCGGCGGGCGAAACGATGCAGCCTCCGGCACCTCGTCGAGGTCCAAATCCTCGCCGATTGATGCTGATTCATCCGCCCCGGAGCCCGATCCGCGCTTGCAGGCTGTGAGCAGCAATGGCGCAGCGACCGCGCCCGCCACCTGGGTCAGGAACGATCTTCGTGAGCATTCGCCGGACATGTGCAAGCCGTCAGTGTGATGAGGAACATCTGCAACGAGACATCGGCAGAAACCTCACCGCGGGGAGAAAAGCGGTCGGCCCGGTCAAACGCAGCGCCGATTGTGCCGGCGCGGACATGGGCGAATCAGTCAAGCGTGCGCAGCGTGAGGCCGAAGGTTCCCAGTTTCTGACGAATTTCATCCAGGCTGGTCGCGCCGAAATTCTTCACGCCCATCAGTTCCGCCTCGGTGCGAGACGCCAGGTCGCCGATGGTCTGCACGTTGAGCATCTGAAGGGCCTTGCGGGCGCGAACGGAAAGATCGAGGACTGAAATGGGCTTGTTGAGCACCGACTCGGGCGCCTGGCCCTTGAGTTCCTCGTAGATTTCCTTGCGCACGCGGTTGAACTGGCCTTCCAGGCCCTGGCCCAGGCGCAGGCCCCGCAGGGCGAGCATCTGCTTGATTTCGACCAGCGACGTTTCGCCGAAGTTCTTGTAACTGAGCAGTTCCGCCTCGCTGATTTTCAGCAGGTCGCCCAGCGTACGAATCTGCATTTTCTTCAGGCAGTTGCGGGCGCGGACGGAAAGTTCAAAATCGGTGACGGGGGTGTCGAGCATCGCGCTGCGCTTGGCGAGATCGCGGGCCTGTTCCTCGTCGTAGTACATGTCGCGCGAGGCCTGCACGTCCTTCATGAACAACCGCGCGCGGTCGTGATTGGGATTGGTATCGAGAATCTGTCGCAGGCATTTTTCGGACTTGTTCACTTCACCGCGGTCTTCGTAGATCACCGCGAGGTTCAGCAGGGCGTTCACATGCGGCTGATCGTTGCAGCACAGCCGCTCATAGAGGGAAATGGCTTCGTCTTCCTCGCCCACCAGATCAAGCATGAAGGCCAGTTTGAAGGCGTATTGGGGATTGTGATCCAGTTGTGCCGCCTTGCGATAGCATTCGATGGCGGCGACGTGGTTGTTGTTCGCCTCGGCTTCAAGGCCGCTTTTGTATGCTGAGTCGGCGGCCTTGGGATCAGCCTTGGAATCGCCCGCGCCGATGATGGTGTCCAGAACATCTTGAGCCACGATAAATCCTCCATTGCCGCAAAGCGGCGAACGGTTCAGTGTACCGGCGCGGCTGTGATCAGACAACGCTCACCGCGGCCCGCCAGGCTGGGTGGATTCCGCAATTGATTCAGCGAGGTCCTCCACTGACGCGGCCGGAACCGTGGCCGGAGGCGTGGGAACCAGGGGCGCCACTTCGCTCGCCTCCTGCTGGAGCGTTGGCACCAGCCGAATTGATCGCCACCGGCCGTTGGCGAACCGCCTCCACATCGTCATTCCGAACACGATGATGTACACCGACGCGGCGATCCATGGTCCCAGTGATGAAATGTCCGGCGCGAACTTCACAAGCAGCCAGCCACCCAGCACGATGAACAGCCAGGAATAGATGATGGTGATCAATCCGGGCCAGACGGTGTCGCCCGCGCCGCGAAGTGCGCCGCTGTACACGATGCCGAACGCATCGAAAGTCTGAAAGATCGCAGCGCAAATCATCATGTTGCTGCCCAGGGCGATGATCGTCTGGACGTCCTCCTCGGACACGTTGCTGCCGATGAAGGCCCAGACCAGTTCGTGACGAAAGACGAAAAACAGCAGGCCGCACGTGGTCATGTAGCCGACCGCCAGGCGCACGCCAAGCCGGGCCCGAGCCGCGGCGATGTCAGGCTGTCCTGCGCCGATGTACCGGCCCACCAGCGAAGTCACCGCGACGGAGAACCCCACCGCAGGCATGAAACTCAGGTGCATGTACGACAGCGCGATCCACCCGGCGTTCATGTGCAACTCGCCGAAGGACCCCACCAGAGCGCTCATGAAAATCGACCAGCAGATGATTTCACTGCTCCACTGCACCGCGGCCGGCCAGCCCAGTTTGATCAGGTCGCGCACCGTGACCCATTGGAATCTCCACGCGCGGCGCGTGTGCAGCGCGGCGTTCATCTTCGGTCCCAAAAAGATGCACGCGGGAATCGCAAACTCAACGATCGTGCCCAGCACGGTGGCCCACGCCGCGCCGCGGACATCCAGCGGCGTTACGCCCGGCACGCCAGGCAGATGCACCGGCCCTGAACCGAAATCAACCGTCACGCCGTCGCGGCCATAAATCAAGACGTAGTTGGTGATCACGTTGGTGATGTTGCCCGCGATCGCCGCGATCGTGACGATCTTGGGCATGTGCATGCCGAAGAAATACTGGTTCAGTCCGCGGCTGGACAGCAGGATGACCGAGCCAAACAGCAGAATCCGCGCGTACTGCGATTCCAGTTTCTCCAGTTCAGGGCTGTGCTGGGGCAGGGTTGCGAAGATCGCCGGCAGCGCGATCGCCCACGGAATGAGAATCACCGCCCAGGTCATGATACTGAGCCAGAACCCCGCCCATGCGTACGCCGGGCCGCGTTCGGGCCTTCCCGCGCCGAGGTTTTGGCTCACGAACGTGTTGATCACCGTGACCACGCCCAGTGCGAACGCCATGGCGTTGAACGACCAGATGCCGCCGTTGCTCGCGGCGGTGAGGTGCAATGGGCTGACCTTGGCCACCATCAACTTGTCGATGAACTGCATGACCGTGTAACTGGTCATGGTCAGCACCGTGGGCCATGCGATCGTCCACACCTCCTTGAGGGGGCTTACCGCGACAAGCGCGGGTTGGGATTGTGCGAGGCGATCGTTCATGGGCGGTCCGCATGGCGGCAAAATCAGCGAAGCGGATCGTAGGCCGGGGCGCAAACCGCCGCCGCACCGCCGAACATTCATCTCACAAACATCGCCGAACCGGGAATCAGTGCGGCTATCGTATGTCTCCTACACTCTGGGGTTGCATCACCGCCCGGCAACGCCGAGGACCGCATCATGATCCGTCGATCCTGCTGCTTCGCACTGACGATCATCGCCGTTGTGATTTTTCCCGCGCTGGCCGTGGCGCAGGCTTCGCCTCCCACCACGCAGCCCGCGCCGCCAGCCGCGCCCGCAAGGCAGCCGACAACCGCGCCCGCGTTCGAGCAGCCGGAACCCGCCGATCCCAAGTGGCTCGACCGCATTCCCAAGGACGATCGCGCCGCGATCGATGAAATGCTCGGCTACGCGCCGCCGGCGTTTACTGAAGACATCAAGTGGATCGACAGCGAGCCCGGCGACTGGGGCCGCTTGCGTGGCAAGGTCATCGTTGTGCAATCGTGGACCACCGGCTCCACATCCGGCCGCGGCTGGCCAGCACGCGTTGCCGGCGTGCTGCAGGGCTTTGAACCCAAGGACGTGCGCATCATCGCGCTGCACACGCCCGAGAAAGCCGACAACGCAGAAGATTTCATGAAGCGCCAAAAACCGCCCGAGGGCGTGCTGATCGCGCTTGATCCCATCGGCACGTTCTGCGACGCGATGGGCGTGTACATGCATCCCGTCAACTTCGTGATCGATCGCAACGGCATGGTGCGCTACGCGGGGTTGAACCTTAACGGCCTGAAGCAGGCGGTTGCTGAACTCGTGCAGGAGCCCTTTGATCGCGCCAAGGCTCCGCCATCGCGCGAGCAGCCGCAGTCATCGCCACAGAGCGTGCCGGATTCGCCGTATCCCTCGGTGTCCAATTCCATCAGCGGCGCGACGGACTTTCGCGGCAAACGCGCCCCGGAATTTACCAGCGAGAGTTGGATCACCAAGTCTCCAAATCCCGCAGGCAAGGCAGTGATGATCACGTTCTGGTCCATTGAAGATGGCGCGAGCATGGCGGCCCAATCGCATCTGAATCAACTGGCGAGCCGCTTTGGCGATCGGCTGTGCGTGATCGGGCTTGCGGGAAATTCCCGTTCCGAGTTCGAGGATCGCATGCTGACCAAGAACATCAGCAAGAGCGATTTTCAGTACGCAGTCGCGGTGGACCGCACGCGGAAGATGGCCAACGCCATGGGCGTGCGCACGATCCCGCACGCAATACTGATGAGCAAGGACTGGATCGTGCGCTGGCAGGGTCGGCCGGAACAGTTGAAGCCCGAGATTATTCAGCAGGTCATCGACGCCGACGCCGCGACCACCACCAAACCCACGACGGGTCCATCCAAGCAGCGCGGGTGGGTGCAGTGAGCGGCTCCGAAAACGCCCTACTCAGAGAAAATCCACGGCTTTGGTGTTTCGTTGTTGCTGCGCTTGCTTGCGAACGGACTCCAACACTCTCTTCCAGCGCTCGATCTCGCGTTCGTTGGACTCAAGCACGGGCGCCGGTAAAAGGCCCGAGAGATGACGCATGAAATTCTCGTTGAGCCTTGCGCGATCCTCAACCCACTGGACCATCTGCTTGTTGTATTCGTTCCAGCCGTCAATCGTGCCATCAAGCGCGCCACGCTCCTGCCAGCGATCGCTCGCGGCACACATGAGCGCACACAGACCGTCATAGGATTTGCGGTAAGTCGCCCACTGCTCTTGGAGAACTGGGCGCACCTCGTCGCTCATGTCCGCGGATTTCATCATTTGCTCAAATAACTCGCGCGGGTCGGCCCAATCTGGATACACCCGCCCATGAACCTTGCCGTCATACGCGGCCCTAAGACGCCGCGCGTGGGCCTCTGAGAGCAGAGCAATGACGCGCGGGAAGTATTCTTCATTGATCTCGGCGATCTTCTTTTGCGTGATGAATGCCTTTCGGCGAGTCTCGGCCAATCCTTCCTCAATTATTCGCATAGGTGCTGGATCAATAACATGTTCGGCACCTTTTTCAGCCCGCGCTTGTGCGTCCAAGTACCTTTGCAGCGAACGACGCGCCTGATCGCGATGGATTTGTTCACCCTGCTCAACCAGTTGAACCCGAAGTGGCGTCAGCGCTCGCTCGTACTCCCACAGCGCTGCGTCCAATTCCTTCGAAATCGATTCGCCGAATTGTCGCGTCTCAATCCATCGAACCAAGTCGACATGCGCGCTGGCAACTTTGACCGTGAAGTACAACGTGTTACACCGATTCCGCTGCCGATGCAGTCGTACGCGCGTCAAGTGTTCGCGCTGGCGTTCGCTGAGAATCTTCTCCAATTCCTCAAAGAGCGCATCGTCTTGCCTAGCCACCTCCTCGGACAGTGTCCTCTTTGCCTCGAGCGCGGCGATCTGAGTATTGAAGGCACTTGGTTGCGCTGATGTGCTCAACTCGGCGTCAATTGCTGCGGCCACGCTCTTTCCTATCGCCTGGTCAACGTCACGGCAGCGACCTCGGTACTGCTCATAAAGAAACTCAAGGTACTTCGTCTGCGCGCTCGACAATTCCAGCAATTCGCTATACCGCACGATGTCGGACGAGCTCATTGCCGGAGACACGATCGGAGTGCGCTTCGCGCAGGCGGTCGGCCACGATTGGCGAATTCGGGCCGTAGGCAATTCGTCAAACGGTCGCTCTGGTTGGGCGCTCAACCCCCTGCAAATGAAGCATGTCCAGCAGCAGGCGATTATCATTAACCAATTCGTTCGCTGCCCTCGGCTTCGTTCGTTTGTATTAATGGGCGTAACACTCATGGACATGCTTCAAAGGGCGGAATGTAGCCCCAATCCGGGCATGCACAATCGAGAAAGTCAGATTCATGGCCACACACTCCGTCGATGCAGTTGGCCATGCGATAGGTACATCCCGGCGTTGTCCCGTACGGGTAACTACTGGGCGGGTTACCCCGTTGTACCTTAAAGATCACGCGGACTGGACTGGAGTGGAAGACTTCGCTCGCACACGGCCCGCTTGGGTCTCCAGGGCAGTTGAGGTGAGGCACACTTTCCTGAGTACAACATGGGCCGAGTCTATCATTCCGGCAATTCCCCTGTCCCTCAATAGGTGGATCATCTGCCAGCGCGTACATGGCGGGCAGTCCCGCCAGGATGACGACGACAATCTGCATGCGCGAAATCGCGAACAAGAAGGCCGGCTTCCGTGAAGATTGTTGCATTGTGAGTTCCCCTTATCTGGATTCCAGACTCAATCATCATGCACGTGCATGATGACATTGAGAACAGTC
>CAMPIL010000040.1 GCA_946886375.1 uncultured Phycisphaerales bacterium | reverse complement strand
CGGCTGCTCCATGAGCATCGGCCGGGCCAGCAAAGGTTCCAATGACACAAGAAAATCTCGCGGCAGCGCCGGTTCAGGCAACGCGCGAAGCGCAGCGCGATCGGTCCGAACCTTGTCCAGCAGCGCCAGCAGTTGCGGATCGCCCACCAACCGTCGCCGAAGCGCGGCTTCCGCGGCGGCGTCGAGTTCACCTTCGATCAAGGCGAGCAATTCAAGTTCATCGGAGCGGTTGAGCATGGTGGCGAGACTGCGTGTTTCGTAATCCATCCATCGAATTCAAATCAGATTCCGCCCCTGTTCTCGATCGCTTCTCGCAAGGCTGCCCGGGCGCGAAACAATCTTGACTTCACGGTGCCGATCGGAATGTCCAAGGCCTCGGCAAGTTGCTGATAATCCATATCCTGCAGATCGCGAAGCACGAGAATCGACCGCATGTCGGCGTCCAGGCTGTCCAGCGCCTCAGCCACGGCGGACCGGGCCTGCTCCTGTTCGATGCGCTGAGCCGGAAGTGGTTCCCGCATTGAGGAAGGTCCGATTGACCCCGACAAACCCCGTCCACCAGCCGCGCCTCGCACGCCGCCTGCGGGTCCTGCCGCCATCGGCTCACCAACGAGCCCAGACATTCCTGCCGGCGCGGCATCAAGGCTTTCATGACTGCGGAGCTTCTGCTTGCGCAGGTGGCTCAGGCAGCAGTTCATCGTGACCCGAATCACCCACGTGCTCAACTTGGACTGGCCGCCATATCCGGCCAAACCTTCGATGATCTTGATGAGCGAATCCTGGGTGAGATCGCTGGCGTCATCGGGGTTGCGCACCATGCGCAGGCAGATGCTGTAGATGCGGCGCTGATACGCGCGAATGAGTTCACCCAGCGCGTCCTGCGCATCGGAGCCTCCGCCGCGGATGATCTCCACCAGTTGCAGTTCGCGCAGCGGGGTCAACCGAACGGCGGATTGCGATGCGGCCTGCGGCTGCGCTTTGGATTCGCTGCCGTCGCGTCGGATTGGTCGGGGTGTTGCGGCCACTTGGGTTCCTGATCGACTGTACGATACGCCGTGCTGAACGCGCATCGCTCGTCGATCTTAACATTTCATCCGCCTCATTGTCCGTCGCAGTCGAAACATGAACGAAACGTATCGCTCACCGCTGGAATCGCGTTACGCCTCGAAGCAGATGCGAGCCATCTGGTCGCCGCAGCGAAAATTCTCGACGTGGCGGCGGATCTGGCTGGCCTTGGCCGAGGCCCAGCGTGAACTTGGGCTGAATATCACGCAGCAGCAGATCGATGAACTGCGGGCTCATCTGGACGACGTTGATTTCGCAGCCGCCGAGCGGCACGAAGCCAAACTTCGCCACGACGTGATGGCCCATGTTCACACCCTGGGCGACGCCGCGCCCACGGCCCGGCCGATCATTCATCTGGGCGCAACCAGTCAGGACATCGTCTGCAACGCCGACCTGCTGACCATGCGCGACAGCCTGCGGCTGATTGCTGACAAACTGGCGCGGGTGATCGATGCGCTGGGCAGTTTCGCCATCGAGTATCGAGATTTGCCCACCCTGGGGTTCACGCATTTTCAACCGGCCCAGCCCACCACGGTGGGCAAGCGGGCCACGCTGTGGGCGTACGATTTTGTGCTGGCACTGGAAGACATCGAAACCCGCCTTGAGCGCCTGCGCTTCCGCGGGTTCAAGGGGGCTACCGGCACGCAGGCGTCGTACCTTGCGCTGTTCAACGGCGATGAGCGGAAGGTGGATCAACTCGATGCCATCATCGCGCAGAAACTCGGCTGGTCGCCTGATCCCGCCAGCGGATTCGCCGTGACGGGGCAGACCTACCCGCGCGTGGTGGATGCGCACATCGTCAACAGCCTTGCCGTCGCGGCGGCTGCCGCGCACAAAACCTGCAACGACATTCGCCTGCTCGCCAACCGAAAGGAAATCGAAGAGCCCTTCGAGAAGGAGCAGATCGGCTCCAGCGCGATGGCGTACAAGCGCAATCCCATGCGCAGCGAGCGTGCCACCGGCATGGCACGCTTCGTCATGACGCTGGCTCAAAGCCCGCTCAACACCGCCGCGACTCAGTGGCTGGAGCGCACGCTGGATGATTCATCCAACCGCCGGCTTGTGCTGGCCGAGGCCTTTCTCGCGCTGGATGGCGTGCTGGACGTGATGCACAACATCGCTTCGGGACTGGTGGTCTATGAAAAAACCATCCGCGCCAATCTCATGACCGAACTTCCCTTCATGGCGACGGAAAACATCCTCATGGCGGCGGTGCAGCATGGCGTCGATCGGCAGGACGCCCACGAGGTCATCCGCACGCACTCCCATGCAGCTGCGCTGCGCGTCAAGAGCGAAGGCGGACCGAACGATCTGCTCGATCGTTTGCGCGACGAGGCGATGTTTCACGATCTGGATTGGGATTCGGTCCTTGACCCCCGGGCGTACGTCGGCCGGGCACCCGAGCAGGTGGACCGGTTCATCGATCAAATCGTCGAACCGATTCGGGCGCGTTATGCCGAGGCATTGACCGCCGAAGCCGCACAGTTGCGGGTGTGACATTCAGAAGGCCGTGGCCGCGGGCCGGCTCATCCTGCGCGATACGAGCCGGCTCGCGATCGATACACTTTCATCATGCCCATTCCGCGATTGCGAGCCGACGATACCGCCCTGCTGGTCATTGATGTGCAGGAGCGGTTGATGCCAACCATCGTGGATGCGGACAAACTCATCACCAACTGCGCCATCCTGCTGCAGATGGCTGAGCAACTGGGGATTCCCTACCTGGTCACCGAGCAATATCCTCGCGGCCTGGGGCGAACCGTCGATGCGGTGGCCTCGGCGATGGTGGACCAGTCGCGGCGCGTCGAGAAAACCCGGTTCAGCGCGTGCATCGACCTGGTTTACGAACAGATTGCGGCCTGGAACCGCGGCAGCATCCTGATCTGCGGCGTGGAATGCCACGTCTGTGTGCTTCAGTCAGTGCTGGATCTGCAAACGTTGGGCCGGCAATGTTTCCTTTGCACCGATGCAATCTCGGCGTCGCAGCGAGACCAGATCGGCCCGGCCATGGATCGCATGCGGAGGGCTGGAGCGGTGCAAACGGGGGTGATGTCCGCCATGTACGAGTTGCTGGGTGACTCCACGCACCACGCGTTTCCGCAGTGTCTGGACCTTGCAAAGGCGATAAAACAGTAGAAATCGGGCTGCAAAACCCGATCAAATTCCTTACAAATGAGTCATTCCCGCGCTGGCCGGCTTGTCTGGACCGCGGATGCTGGGTCATAATCACCGGTCGGAACCGCCGTTTTTGATGAGCCACAGCCGGCGAATCCGATCGCAAGATGAGATCGCACCCCGAATCCCTGAGGAGTGAGCCGACATGGAAGCATACGATCGCCTCGTCAGACTAGTGCAGGAAGCCGCGGATGACGTTCAGAAGGCCCAGGGCGGCAACAAGGCCGCAGGAACGCGCGTGCGCAAGCACATGCAGGAAATCAAGGCCGCCGCACAGGACGTGCGCGTGAGCATTCTGCAACAGCGCGGCACCGAGCAGCCTGCGGGCTGAAAAGCCTTTCAGTATCGCGCAGTCCGATTCTGTGCGGGTCCGGCCGTTTCCGCATGCAGTTGCGGTTCGCCGACCACTCGACCGCAGGGCCGTCGGCATCTGATTGAATCGCAGCCCGTGTCGCGGTTTCGCCGCAGCGGCTATCCTCCCCACTTTCCATTGGCGTTGCTCAAGGAGGCCAAGTGGCAGGCCAGTTGCTGTTTGACATTTCTTCCCTCGATCTGAAAGGCGTGCAGGTCTCCCGCGAGGAAGTCGGCCGCATGAACCCGCAATGCGGCGACATGCGCCAACTCGATTACGTGATCTGGACCAGCCCAAATTGCGCTGAAGCCTTGGGCGTCAAGCACATAAGGCCCGATGAGTTCTGGGTGCCCGGGCACGTGCCCGGCCGACCACTGTTCCCCGGCGTGCTGATGATCGAAGCCGGAGCGCAACTCTGCAGCATCCAATACAAGTGCAAGACCAAGAGCCTGGCTTTCCTGGGTTTTACGCGCTGCGACAACGTGGCGTTCCGAGGCCAGGTTGTGCCCGGCGACACGCTGTATCTGCTCGGCAAGGAAGTCGATTTCGCAGCACGACGATTCGTCAGCGACGTGCAAGGCATTGTGAACGGCAAACTCGTCTTCGAAGCCCGCATCACCGGCATGGTGATGTGAACGTTCCAACTCATCGATTCAGAAAACGAACGTCATAGCCGGGCCGCTATGCGGCCCCGGCCGGACGCGCACCGCGCGTTTGATGCATCAATATTGGTCCGGTCTATCCTTTTTGCTGCATGAGTGCCCCACTGCCTGCACCCGAACTGACAATGTGCGTTGAGGCGCCAATCGACCCCAGCGTTGCAGTGGATGTCAGCGTGCTGCCCGCCAAGCCCGGCGTATTTCTCTTTGAAGACGCCGACGGACGAACCCTCGCTCTGGCCAGCACCTCCAATCTCAGGCGAATGATCACAGCGAAGCTCGCGCCCCCCGCGACCGATGCCGGTCCGACCCGTCGCGTCAATCATCGGCCGCTCACGCGATTTATCCGCGCAGTGCGCGTCGATTCGGCATTTGAAGCCGACTGGGCATACCTGCAACTGGCCCGCCAGCGTTTGGCGGCCACGTACCGCGGCCTGCTGGACCGCTGGCAGGCGTGGTTTGTTCAGTGCAACCCTGATGCGCCTTTTCCACAATGGACCAAGACCGTGCATCCGTCTTTGAGCGGCGGCATGCAGCCTTTCGGCCCGATGCCCGACAAGCACGCCGCAGGCCGTTACATCGAACTGCTGGAAAATGCGTTCGATCTCTGCCGCTATCACCACATTCTCGTTCAGGCTCCCAATGCCGCTGCGTGCGCATACAAGGAAATGGGCCGCTGCCCCGCGCCCTGCGATGGATCAATCTCGATGGATGACTACCGGCGCAGGATGCAGGAGTCCGTCGGATTCGCCGACACACCGATTGACCAGTGGCGCAGCACGATAGAGCACGAGATGCGCCTCGCCAGCGGTCGGCTGGATTTTGAAGCCGCTGCCCGCTCGCAGCAGTTGCTGGAGCGAACCAAACTCGCAGCCAGGGCCGAGTTCGCCCGCGTCGGCAGTCTGCGCGATTTCGTCTTTCTCTCAATCATGCCCGGCGGGGGCAGGACGCGCGCTCGTGTGTTCCTCATTCGAGGCGGATGGATCCAGCCGATCACCACGATAGCATTGAACATTACTGAAGAGTTGATCGATGGCATCCTGCGCGACTCCCGCGCTCTTGCCGTGCCCACACCCGAAGATTACTCGCCTGCTGCGCTCGAAAACATCGGCATGGTTTGCTGGCACCTGTTCCGGCCAAAATCTGCCAAACCCCAGGGGTCGTTTCTGCGATTGGATGATGGTCTTGACGTGCATACGGTCACAAAGTCGCTGCGGATGCTTCAGCGCGACAAGACCGAGCCAGATTCGGTTATCACGGAGCAGGACGTGGAAAACATCTCACCCTGAGCAGCGGCGGGTCATTTCGCCACGATGCTCATGCCGAAACCAGGCGCAGCGAGACTCATGCCGCTTCTGTGGCCGCCGTGATGCCCGTGATGTCCGCGGTGCCCGTGGTGAAACACCGGCGAGACGAAAATCGGAACGCCCCAGCCGTATCCGAAGTACGGATAGCCGTAGTACCCGTAGTAGTTTCGATAGGCTGAGTACCCCGGAGCCGGCCCGCTGGTGGAATACGGCACGACGCGCGCATTCACGTACCGCTGCAACGCCAGATCCCCGGCCTGCGGTTGATCTTGCTGGGTCGTTTGGGCAGGCTTCGGCGGCGGCACGTTGATGACGACATCAGCCCCGGCCGCCGCGGTGCTCAGCCCGATCGCCGCCACGATGACCAACTGATTTGTTCTGCGTAGTTTCCTCATGGCACAGGTCCCTTCAGAAACGCCAATTCATTTCCTGATCTTATTCCGATGCTCCATCTCAAGAAGAACGGCAAAGAATTGTCGATAATTCCACGCACGCCCGTGGTGCCCAGGCCAAATTGATGCAGCCCTACCCCATTCAGTTCCAACCAATTCTCAAGCCGAAGGTCTGGGGCGGGCGGTCTCTGGAAGCCTTGGGCAAGCGTTTGCCTGCGGATGTGCGCATCGGCGAGTCGTGGGAATTCGCCGACCTGCCGCAATTGGGCGAGCAGGGACAATCGGTCATCAGCACTGGCGAACTGCAGGGGTTGACCCTGCACCAGGCCATCGAACGAAATTTCGATTCGATCATGGGCGATGCGCGTCGGTCTGAATCCACAGGCGGATTTCCTCTGCTCATCAAGTTTCTCGATGCCCAAGAGGACCTTTCCGTGCAAGTGCATCCCGACCAGGCATACGCGGCGGCGCATGCCGGATCGCATTTGAAATCGGAGATGTGGGTGGTGATCAACGCCAAGCCCGGCGCGGTGATCTACAAGGGAATCAAGCCCAACGTCACAGCTGCGGAATTTGCAGAGCACATTCGAAGCGGCGAAGTGGTTCGCGACTTGATCGCAGTGCCGGTGCAGGCCGGAGATGCGCACTACCTGCCCAGCGGCACCTGTCACGCCTTGGGCGCGGGCGTGGTGGTGGCGGAAATTCAAACGCCCAGTGACACGACGTTTCGCGTCTACGACTGGGGTCGCAGTGGACCCGGACGCGAACTGCACATCGATCAGGCCTTAGAGTGCATCCGCTTCGGCCCGCAGCCGCCTATCCCGCACAAACCGCACAAGCCGATCGAAGTGGACGGCATCAGAACCACCCCGCTTCTCAGCACTGACCATTTTTCGGTCGAGCGCGTGGATGCGTTGACAAACGCGGAATTTCGCATCGTGACTTCTGGTCTGCCTGAAATCTGGATGATGCTGGCGGGGAGCGGGCGAATTCTGGCCCAAGATGTTCCAATGACCGATCTATCAGCAGGATCGACGGTCCTGATTCCCGCGGCGTTGAACAATGCACGGGCGCAGCTGCGCAACGGGGCGTGGCTGTTGCGCGTCAAGTTGCCTTCGCCGCTGAAAGGATTGATCGCCTGAGCATGGTGGTCCGACCGCGCTTGTTTTTCTGCACTTTCCTGTTCGCCTGCGCAGTGGCGCTGGCGGCCGCGCAGCCGGCCTGCGCAGTGCAGCATCTGATTCGTCCCGGCGACGAGTGGCAGGGACTGCGCATTCGCCCCGGCGACGAGATCATCCTCATGCCGGGCCGCCACCGCCCGGCCGCATTCGAGACGCTGGCCGGCACGGCGCAGCGGCCGATCACCATTCGAAGCGCCGACGCCGCAGTGCCTTGCACCATTCAGGCCGAGCGCGAAGGCATTCGCGTGCGGCATGCTTCGCACCTTGTCATCAAGGACCTCATCATCACCGGCGCAAGCGTGAACGGGATCACGCTCACCGCGAGCGCAGATACTCCGACAGACCAACCCGCGCTGCCTGCGGAAAACGTTCTCGTTCAAAACGTCGCCATCACTCGCACCGGCCCGCGTGGACAGCGACATGCAATTCTCGCGCACCGGCTGCAGAATCTACGTATCGAGGCTTGCAGGTTTGAGGGCTGGGGCGGATCGGCGATCGAACTGGTCGCCTGCCAGAACGTCACGATCAGTCAATCGCAATTCAAGGGATTGACCGATCATGGCCAGATCAACGGCATCCGCGCCCGTGCGGGCAGTCAGGACGTGCAGATCGAGGATTGCCGCTTCGAGAACGCCGGCGCGATCACGCTGTGCATGGGCGGCTCGAGCGACCTTGCGGAATTCGCGCACGACCAGATCGCCAACGCCTCCGATGGCACGCTGTTTGAAGCGGCGCGCGTGCGCATCGATCGTTCGCTCATCATCGGCAGCCAGTGCCCGGCGGCATTCATCAACGCCGGCGAGTGCATGGTGCGCAACAACACCATCATCCACCCTCGCCGGGTCGTGCTCGCGCTCCTGGCCGAGCAATCCGACTCGCGCTTTTCGCCGGGCAATCGGAATCTCTTTGGCCGCAACCTCGTAATGTGGGACGCCGGCGACCTGCAAACATTGGCTGAGGTCGGCCCGAAGGTTGATGCAAGCAACTTCATGCTTGATGCGAACTTGTGGTGGTCACCAGAAGACGAAGCGGCACGATCCAAACTCGGATCGCTGCCCGGCAAGCAGATTCAGCCCCAGGTGGTGACGGTGGACCCCAAATTGGATCAGGCCCACGTTGCAACCGACCCGGCTGCAATCGAATTCGGCTTCCGCTAGGGACTGCCTCGTTTTCGACTCAAAAATCACACATCACAGATTGCACCGGCAATTTCGCGTACGCTTTTCATGGAATCACAACCCAGTCCGGCGGTCTTTATCCTCAGACGCTTGCGTGCGCGGGAAACCTCGCAGGCAGGCGACCTGGAGAATGAGTCATGGCGTTAGTCCACATGACCGAAGCGAAACTCAAGCAGTGGATGACCGAACTGGGTCCGCGTCTGATCGGCTTGAGCGCAGGAATCTGCCGTGATCGGCATCGCGCCGAGGAAATCGTCCAGGAAGCCTTCATCAAGTTGTGGAAGAGCCCGCCTGACGCCGGCGAGGTCGCGTACGCATCCTGGCTGCGAAAAGTCGTCACGAATCTTTCCATCAACTCGCTGCAGCGCACCCGCCGGCCCGGTGCATTGCCCGAGTACTCCGAAGACCCGGCGATGCAGAGCATGCAGCAGCCGGACACGCAATGCGGTTCGCAGGAAACGCTCAGAAGGGTGTCGGCGGCGATGGATCGGCTGGATGAGCCCAAGCGCGCCATCCTCATGCTCCGGGCCAATGAGCAACTGAGTTACGAAGACATCGCCGAGCACCTGGGCGTGCCGGTGGGAACGGTGATGAGCCGGCTCAACCGCGCGCGAGCGGCCTTGATCGACGAAATGAAGCGCGATGTCAAAGACGCTGACGACAATGAACTCTCTGTGTATGACTTCAAGAAATACAAGCAGGCGTGACAGGACGGGAATTTTCGCACTCTGACTTCCGGCAGGATTGAACATGAACGAACTGGATTGCAAAGACATCAAGGCGCTTCTCTCGGGGCTTGTGGATGGCGAACTGGAAGCGCAGACGCGCCACCAGGCTGAACGCCACCTTGGGGGATGCAAACCCTGCCGCGAGTTGGTGGATGAGGCCGAACGCCTCAACGCACTGCTGGCGACGGATGCACAGGGTCCGGCGGGGTTGCCTGAAGGCTTCGCCGACCGAGTGCTTCACCAGACGATTTACGCCGACGCCTACAACTTCGCCGGCCGCCGCTGGACAAGTTGGCTGGGCTGGGTCGCCGCGGCGGCATGCCTGGCGCTGGCGATGACGATTTGGTTCGTGAATCCGCGCGGCTACTCGCCAAGCACCACTCCCACCGCCGTGCCTGCGTATGCCTCCATCGCCAAGTCCTGGACCTATGACGGCAACCTCTCGCCTGAATCCATCGCGAGGCAGCGCGTGGCGGCGCAGGGCCGCGATTTCGATCCCGATGTGGATGAGGAACTTGCTCGCACGATGCCGGCAGGCTCTTCGGCGCCGCTCTCGGCATCATCCTACGATTCGTCGCTGCTCACGACTTCCATCACGCGCGATGATGCCGATGCGTTGTACGCCGCTTCCAATCTCCTGGACATGCTCAGCCGCGCCGACCTTCGCAGTTTTGCGGATGTGGAACGAATCAGGCAGATCGCCGAGTACGATGATCTGCTGGATCGCCTTGCTGATTCGCGCAGCAGGCTGAACTGGAATGATCGTCCCGCTGTGCTGGCGGCGGAATCGGTGCTGATTCGCGTGGTGCGCGGACCGCTGAGCCTGGAAGACCTGCGCATGGTTCACGACACTGTGCAGCAACTGAATCTTGCCGACCGCATCGAAGACCTCAGCAGCCGCTGGCAGCCCGAATCCACGCTTTGACGGGCAAGAATTCGCAATCTTCGCAATCTTGAAGAGATTCAGCGGCTCGTGACGATCTAGTCTCGCGATCTCTTGTCGGGCAGGTTCCGATAAGCAATGATCGCCGGTTGAGTTCGCTGTACGAAGCATTGCAGATCAGATGCGCATCACTGGTGTCGGCAACTTTCCAGCGCACGCGGCGAAGGCCTACGGGGTCGCCGCGCCGATTGCGGCTCCGACTCATCGCGGGACTGCAATTGATGTTCTGACGCAGACCAAATCCGCCGACGCAACCAACGCGACTACGGCCGTGCAGCGGCTCGTGGCGGGAAAAGTCTCGCAGCCGGTGAGTTTCGATCCGCCGGGTTCACCAATGCCCAGGCCAGCCCAGGCCAATGGAAATTTCCAGTTGTACACGCGCGCTGCGGACAAGATCGAGGCGGCCGTGGCCGTGCAGATCGGCCGGGCCATTGATCTCACGGGCTGATGATCTCACTGGCTGACGAGCGCAGCATTTTCGGAATTGGTAATTTGCCTTGTCGACGACGCGTTGAACGCGTTGCACAATTGTTCTCGCTGAACATCGTGCGTTCAGGTGCGTGGGCTGCGGGGTGCGGCCGCTGATTTTTTCGCGGACTTTCAATCATCATTCCATCAGGGCGGTCACATGAAATATCTTGGCACTTCGCCGAATCGCGTTCTGTTTCTCATCATCGTTCTGCTGGCGATGCTGATGACGCGCACGAACAACGCGCCGCTGGCTGAGAATCCAGCGCTCGAACGGCCCCAGCGCGTGATGTGGATTGGTCCCTATCGCTCACAACCTGAACGACTGGTCCTGAGCGCCGATGCCCACCCGACCAGTCTTCAACCCGCAAGCGGCGCACGCCCGCATAACTCCGGTTTTTAGCCAAAAACCGAAATAGATTTTGCGACGCATGCTGTTCCCCTACTTCAGCAAGACGCGTCAAAACCATTACGTCTGCCGCTAGTACGCCTTCGCCCACACCACCCGCTGCGGGCTGGGCTGGCCCGTGATCACGCACCGGCCCGGCTCATCGGCGGCGGGCACCTGGCCCGGCAGCGGAATGCACCGCACCGTCACGCCAAGGTCAGCCTTCACCTTCGCCTCCACTGCCGGATCGCCGTTGAAATGCGCCAGCGCGAACCCGCCGTGAATCTCCGGCTGCTCTGCGTCCTTGGGCGTGAAGAATGCGTAGAACTCATCCTTGGAATCGATCACCCTCGTGTGCGCATCTCGGAACGCCTTGGCGCGTTCAAACAGGTTCGACTGAATCTCATCCAGCGTCGCGGCAATGCATTGCACGAATTGCGCCCGAGGCATGGCGGCCTTGTCCTTGTGGTCCTTGTCGCGCCGGCCGACGAAGACCGAATCGTTCGCCATGTCGCGCGGCCCGATCTCCACGCGCAGCGGCACGCCGGCCTTGATCCAGCCCCAGACCTTGTCGCCGCCGCGCATGTCGCGCGTGTCAATTTCCACTTCAATCCGCCGCCCGTGCGAAGGTATCACGCGCAGATCATCCGCAAGTTTCTGGCAGTAGTTCATCACCGCCGACGGATCATCCGCCTTCATCGTGATGGGAATGATCACCACGTGCGCCGGCGACAGCCGGGGCGGGAGGATCAATCCGTCATCGTCGCTGTGCGCCATGACCATCGCCCCGATCAATCGCGTGGAAACGCCCCACGAGGTCGTCCAGGCGTGCTCAAGATTGCCCTTTTCGCCGAGGAACTTGATGTCGCTGGCCTTGGAGAAATTCTGGCCAAGAAAGTGCGAGGTGCCCGCCTGAAGCGCCTTGCGGTCCTGCATCATCGCCTCGATGGAGTACGTGTTCACCGCTCCCGGGAAGCGCTCACCTGCGGTCTTTTCTCCCTTGATCACTGGTATCGCCATGTAATCCTGCGCGAAGGTTCCATACACATCCAGCATGCGCATGGTTTCTTCCACAGCCTCTTCGCGCGTGGCGTGCGCGGTGTGGCCCTCCTGCCAGAGGAATTCCGCCGTGCGCAGGAACAACCGCGTGCGCATTTCCCAGCGCACCACGTTGGCCCATTGATTGATCAACAGCGGCAGATCGCGATAACTCTCGACCCACTTGGCGAACATCGCGCCGATGATGGTCTCGGACGTCGGCCGAACGATCAAAGGCTCTTCGAGCACTGAATTGGGATCGGGAACCAGTCCGCCATCGGGGCCGTGCACGAGTCGATGGTGCGTGACCACCGCGCACTCTTTGGCGAAGCCCTCAACGTGCTCGGCCTCTTTCGCCAGAAACGAAAGCGGAATGAACAACGGAAAGTAGGCGTTCTTGTGGCCGGTCGCCTTGAACTTGCCATCCAGCACGCGCTGCATGTTTTCCCACAGCGCATAGCCCCACGGCTTGATCACCATGCACCCGCGCACGGGCGAGTTCTCCGCAAGGTCGGCGGCGCGGATCACCTGCTGATACCACTCCGGGTAGTTCTCCTGGCGTGTGGGACTGATGGCGGTCTTGGGCTTGGACATGGGAGACGTCAAAAATCCAGATGTTGAAAATCGCGTGCGCAACGTGAAGACCAGCGACTTCAGTCGCAAGCCGGACGTTCACTCAAGAGATCGACAGTAGAACAATGGCGTGGAATTCGCAAGCGGTGGTGCGACGCCTCACGCCGCCTCGGGCGCCGCTGTGCATCCAAGTTCACGCAACAGCGTTGGCAGGCTTGACCATGACTTGACCAGGAAATCGTTCACCACGTGCGAGAAGAACGCCGCTTCCTCATCGGCCGTCAGTCCAATGGTGATCAGGAACGCCACGACCGGCGGCACCGTGTTGTCTGCCCCGCTCTTTGCGCCGTGTGCTGCCCTGGGGCTCTCCATCACTTGAAATTGCAGTCGCACGCGCTGAAAGCCATCGAGGCTCGATCGATCCTGACATCGCTCCACGCGCACGTGCCTGGCATCGCGCATCGCATATAGCCGAAGGGGAACCGTGCCGCCGGCGTGGCCGTTGCTTGCGATCGGAACTTCGCGGCTGCCATGGGACACCAGAGCGTCGCCGCCCAATGTGCGCTGCAGCGCATTGTCCTCCAGCCCCGGGGCCAGGCCAAGATACACCTCAATCTCGGTGTGACGGCAGTGTTCCGCGGTCCATGTGATGGTCCGAAACATGTGCGACATTTGAAGAGACGGCTCAGTATTCCCCGCATGCATTTCGAGCCCGGTGCAACGCGCCCCGGACCTTGAGTTGCATTGAATCTTGAAATCATAGACCACCGGAGCCGATTAAACAGGCGCCCACGGGGCGACTTTTCACGGCTGAGTACGCCTTAACGCTGCGCATCTAAAACCGCTCCTCTGGCATCGATTTCGCACGCGTGTTGCTCCAAGCCTCGTCGTCCTCGTGCCGTACTCCGGCTGAACGTTGATTCACTCGCGCCGTGCCGCGGCGCGCATCGCACCCACGCTCGACAATGTCGAGACCACGTACGGCACCAGCACGGTAAGCGCCATGCGGCCCAGACGGGCAGGCGGCAGATCGCCCCGAAGGATTGCATCACCGTGGTTGATCGCCAGCAGTATCGCGCCCACGACGACAGCAAACCCGAGCGCCCGTCGGACCGTCGCGGGTTGCAGCGCCAATGTCAACCAGCCCGATTCGTGCGATCTCATTGCCTTGCTGCTCCTTCTGTTTCCGTTCGATGTCAGCGGTGCTTCACTTGCGCGATGAACGAGTAGTGTACGGATCGGCTCGCGTCGCAGTAATGCTTGGCCTTTGGCTTGAGTCATGCGACGAAGTATCCTTGTGGGCGCATGTCACGCGCCCCTGTCGCCTCATCGTCATCGCCGCCACCAGCAACATCATCTGCACCCACGCCCCGGGGCGCGGCACGGTTGATCGCTGCAGACATCAAGTTGGCGCACAGCGTGTTCGCGATGCCCTTTGCACTGCTCGCGGCGTTCATGGCGGCGAATAATGGGAATGATGGCGCATCGCAATCACTCGACTGGGCCCGACTGGCCGGGCAACTTGTTCTGGTCATCCTCGCGATGATCTTTGCGCGCACGGTGGGGATGGTCGCGAATCGATTGCTCGATCGGCGGATCGATCAGGCCAACCCGCGCACCGCCGGCCGCGCGCTTCCCAGCGGCCGGTTGTCCGTGGCTGCCGCATGGCAGGCCACGTTGCTGTGCGCTGCGGGTTTCTTTGCCTGCTGCGCTGCATTTGGCATGCTGTACGCCAACTGGTGGCCTCTGACGCTCGGGCCGTTCGTCCTGCTCTGGATCAGCGCCTACGGCCTGCTCAAGCGATTCACCGCGCTGTGCCACATCTACCTTGGATCGAGTCTCGCGATCAGCCCACTCGCCGCGGCGATCGCCATTGATCCCCATTCGCTGACGCATCAACCATCACTGTGGCTGCTCAGCGCAATGGTGCTGTGCTGGGTGGCAGGGTTCGACATCATTTACGCGCTGCAGGATATGGAGGTCGATCGGCGTGACGGCTTGCATTCCATTCCCGCGCGGCTGGGGGTTGCACGCGCGATGTGGATCAGCCGCGGCCTGCATGTCGCCGCGCTGGCTTGCCTCGTCGCCACTTTGATCATCGACGATCGCATGGGCCTGATTTTCGGCGTCGGCGTCGTCATCGTCGCGGCGCTGCTGCTCTATGAGCATCTCACAGTGTCGCGCTGGGGCACGACGAAAATCGCGCTGGCGTTCTTCACGCTCAACGGCGTTATCAGTTGTCTGCTGGGCGCACTGGGAATTGCCGATGTCCTCGCGGGTTAATTGTCCAGCCCGCTTGGCTGGAGTATGATTTCCATCGCCGCGGCATGAACTTCAAGCGCCGGGCCGGAGGGCCGCTTCGGCCCAAGGAGAATCACACATGCAATCATCCCCACGTCGCCTCGCGTTGCTGTTTGCTGCAATTGCATCGGGAATTCTGCTCGCAG
>CAMPIL010000039.1 GCA_946886375.1 uncultured Phycisphaerales bacterium | reverse complement strand
GCCTTCCGCGCCGGTTGCGGCGTTGGCGCAGCCAGATGAAATGATCACAGCACGAACTCTGCCCGCCGACGCCGCAAGATGTCGCGCGGAAATTTCAACGGGCGCGGCCCGAACGAGGTTTCGTGTGAACATGGCGGCGCATGGAACCGGCTGCTCCGCGACGATCAGCGCCAAATCCGCGGCGCCACTGGCCTTGGTTCCACATGCAACGCCGTGCGCAGCAAAACCATCCGGGCAGGTCGCATTCGAGGTGTCGACCTTCAGCACGCCTGGGCTCCGCCAATCGCGCTCACCTCGCGCACCATTGCAATCTCATCGCAGCATTTCTGCTTGGGACACTGCTGGCAATCCTTCTTCACCTTCTCCGGCAATGCCTCGATGCTGACGGTCTTGAACCCGAGTTTGCTGAAGAACCCCGGAACGCGCGTGAGCACGAACACGCGCGGAATGTGCAGCGCGGCAGCCTGATCGAGAAAGTGCTGCACCATGCGCGAGCCGGCGCCTCCGCCGTGGTATTCCGGATCGACTCCCAGCGAGCGGATTTCCGCAAGTGTTGGCGTATAAATGGAAAGCGAACCGCAGCCGATCACCTGGCCGTCCGCGATCGCCACGCCGAAATCGGCGACTGCTTCGAGAATTGCTTCGCGGCTGCGCGGCAGATTCTCGCCCTGCCGCGCCCAATACTCCACGAGTTCGCAGATTCGCGGCAGATCATCGATGGTCGCTTGGCGCACCTGCACGCTTGCCGCGCTGCCGTTCATCGGATTCTCAGCGACCTGCTGCGCAGCGTCGTGGAGCGCATGATCGACGCGATGCGGCGACGTGCCCCCAAATGCATCGCGCCGCTTCAGTGATGATTCAACCGTCAACCGCACATGCACGTCCTTGGCGACTTGCGGAGCGACTGATTGCATTTGATCCAATGACAGTTCCTCCAGTTTCCTATTCTCTTGAATGGCCAGACGAACCAGTCTGCCGGTCAGATCATGCGCTTCGCGGAACGGCACACCCTTCTCCACGAGATAATCGGCAAGGTCGGTCGCGTTGGAGAACCCGCCTTCTGCTGCGGCTTGCGCGGCGGGCCGGTTGACCTTCATGCCCGCAAGCAGCGGCGGGAGCACGCGCAGGCATATCGAGAGTTCCTGCATCGCATCAAACAGGGGTCGCTTGTCTTCCTGCAAATCCTTGTTGTACGCAAGCGGCAGGCCTTTGAGCGTGATGCTCAAGGCAAGGTGCGCGCCCATGATGCCGCCTGCCTTGCCGCGCAGCAGTTCCAGCGCATCGGGATTCTTCTTCTGCGGCATGAGCGAAGATCCGCTGGTGAACGCGTCGGACAGTTCGATGAAACCGAACTCCGCGCAGCTGTAGAGAATCAGGTCCTCGGCCAGGCGCGAAAGGTGGAGGGCGGTCAGGCTCGCCGCGCTCAATGTTTCAATGACGAAGTCGCGGTCCGAAACCGCATCGAGACTGTTGGCGCACGGTCCATCGAAGTCCATCGATCTCGCCAGCGCGAAGCGATCAACCGCATACGCAGTCCCCGCCAGCGCGCCGCAGCCCAAGGGGCTTTGGTTGGCGCGCCGATCGGCATCGCCCAATCGGGCCGCATCGCGGTCAAGCATCTCAAAGTACGCCAGGCACCAATGTGCGAACAGGATTGGCTGGGCCCGTTGGAGGTGCGTGTAGCCGGGAAAAACCGTTTCACTCTCGCGCTGCCCCAACTGCACCAGGGCCCGCTGAACTTCGCGGATTTCCGCGAGACGGGTTCCAATCTCTTCACGCACCCACAGCCGCAGGTCGGTCGCAACCTGATCGTTGCGGCTGCGGCCTGTCTGCAACTTCTTGCCCAGCGAACCGATCTTGGCGATCAGGCGCGATTCCACCCATGAATGCACGTCCTCTTCGCCGGATTGAACGACCGCGCCCGGATTGTCCTTTGCTTCAGCCGCGAGTTCTTCCAGCGCGCGATTGATCGTTCCGGCCTCTTCGCCGCTCAGCACGCCCGCGGCGCACAGCGCGCTCGCCCAGGCGATCGACCCGGCGATGTCCTGCTGCACCAGCCGCCAATCGACCGGCAGCGAGTCATTGAACTGCCGAAAAAGTGGGTCGGCCTTGCCTTGGAATCGTCCACCCCAGAGCGTCACGCCGAGGCCTTTCTGAAATCCGTGGATGGTTGTCGAGACACGAGGTACTTCATGGATTCATCATCAGCCATGCTTGACGGTTTCGGCGCGCGATCTTCCCGCTGCATTTAGCGCAGCGATGCGGGCGGGAAGTGAGTACAAACGAATGAAGCCCTCGGCGTGCGCCTGGTTATACACTTCATCACGATCAAACGTGGCGAACGATTCAGAATACAGGCTGTTGGGCGAGCGGCGTTGCACGGCGGTCGCAGTGCCCTTGTGCAGGCGCACCACGACTTCGCCTGTCATGGGATCAGCGACGCTTTCAATAAACGCGGAAAGCGCCTCGCGCAGCGGCGTGAACCACTGGCCGTTGTACACAATCTCCGCAAACTTCAGGGCAGTCTGCTCGCGGTAGTGCAGGGTTTCACGGTCGAGCACGAGTTGTTCAAGTCCGCGCAGGGCTTCGATCAGCACGGTTCCGCCGGGCGTTTCGTAGCAGCCGCGCGACTTCATGCCGACGAGTCGGTTTTCCACAATGTCCACGCGTCCCACGCCGTGCCGACCGGCGATGCGGTTCAACTCGGCAACAAGTTTGTCGCTCGTCATCGCCTTGCCGTTCAGGGCGGTGGCGCGGCCGCGCTCGAAGGCCAGATGGACGTCTTCATGTGCGGCGGGCGCGTTGGCGATGGACGTGGTCATGACCCACACGTCGTCGGGCGGCGCGTTCCACGGGTCTTCAAGTTCGCCGCCTTCATGCGAAATGTGCCAGAGGTTGCGGTCGCGGCTGTAGATTTTCTCCAGGCTTGCGGAGCACGGGATTCCCCGTTGCTTGATGTACGAGATCAAATCCTGGCGCGAGCGCAGGCTCCAGATTCGCCACGGCGCGATGACTTCCAAATCAGGCGCGAGCGCGGCGAACGCGCTCTCGAAGCGCACCTGGTCGTTGCCCTTTCCGGTGCAGCCGTGCGCCAATGCGTCGGCCCCCACCTTGCGCGCCAGATCGACCTGTCCCTTGGCGAGCACGGGACGCGCGATCGATGTGCCCAGCAGGTAGCGGCCTTCATACACCGCGCCGGACAGGATCGTGGGATAGACGTAGTGATCAATGAATTCGCGCTTCAGGTCAACGATGTAGCACGAACTGGCGCCCGAGGTCTTGGCCTTCTGCTCCACGCCGGCGAGTTCTTCTTCGCCCTGGCCGACGTCCCCGACAAACGCCACGACTTCGCAGTGATAGTTCTCGATCAGCCACGGCATGATCGCGGACGTGTCAAGACCGCCTGAGTACGCAAGCACAACTTTCCTGGGCATCGGATGTTCCTTGTTCGACTTTCTCGTGAAGACAATTCTGGTTCAATGATGCGGCTCAACGCGAAACCGCGACGGGCTTGCTCGATCGTTTTGCGGCTGATGTTCCGGATGATCCGGCGAGCAGATGAAGCAGCAGCGCGTTCTGCACGTGCATGCGATTCTCCGCCTGGTCGTAAACAATGGAAGCAGGCGAATCGATCACCTCGGCCGCGACTTCCTGGCCTCGGTGTGCGGGCAGGCAGTGCATGAATACCGCATGCGGCGCGGCAGCAGACATCACCTCAGCCGTGACCTGGTATCCCGCAAACGCCCGCAATCTCTTTTCAATCTCTTGCTCCTGGCCCATGGAAGCCCACGTGTCGGTGTACACCGCGTGATGCCCTGCAACGGCGTGCATGTCGTTGGTCAGCGTGATCTTGCCATCCGATCCCTTCGCAAAGCCACCCGCCTCCTCGACAACCCGCGGCAAAGGTTCATAGCCGCGCGGCGTGATGACGGTGAGCAATGCGCCGAGTTTGGCAGCCCCCAGCATCAGCGAATGGCAGACGTTGTTGCCATCGCCGACGTACGCCAGTCGAACGTCGCTCAACTTGCCGAATCGCTCGTGCAGGGTGAAGAAATCCGCCAGCGCCTGGCACGGGTGATACAGATCGCTCAGCGCGTTGATGACGGGGATGCGCGCGTTGCTCGCAAGTTCCTCGATGGTGCTATGTGCGTAAGTGCGGGCCACGATCGCGTCGGTCCAGCGTTCCAGATTTTTTGCATAATCGCGCACCGGCTCGCGCGTGCCGATGCGATTGGTGCGGTGATCGAGATACACCGCCTTGCCGCCGAGCCGAGCCATGCCTGCCTCGAAACTCACCAATGTGCGCAGCGAGTCCTTCTCAAACAGCAGCACGATGACCTTGCCTTCAAGCGAGTGAAGGTAATCGCCGGGATTTGATTTGAAATCAGCGGCGGTCGTGAACAGTCGATTGATTTCGCCTGCCGACAGTGAGGACAGCGAGAGCAGATCCTTCTGTGCCAGCGGCTTGATTGATGGCGTCAATGGCATAACAGGGCCCTCCAGTGAAAAATCGATCAGAGCAAATCGCTCCACGGGGTGACTGCGCACGGCGCGGCTGCCGGTTCGCGAACCGACTGCGGAACGACGCGCGTTCCGACGGCCGCTCCATTGACCAATCCAAGCAGCGATGTCGGATTGTTCCACGACGCGATGGTCACCGGCCCGCCGGATGCAGCTGCTGCGTGCAACGCGCCGCGCACCTTGGGAATCATCCCGCCGGAGATTTCTCCGCTAGCGATGCGCCGTTCCACATCGGGCGCGGTCAGTTGCTCGATCACGCGTCCGCTGGAATCCAGTACGCCGTTCACATCCGTCAACAGCACTAGTCCGCGGCACGGCAACAGACCCGCCAACCCCGCGGCGGCATCATCGGCGTTGATGTTCAGCGGCAGGCCCTGTTCATCCAGGCCGATCGAGCACAGCACGGGCATGTAGCCCGCGCCCAGCAGGAGTTTGACGAGAGCGGGATCGCCGCCACGAATCTCGCCGACGCGGCCGGGATCGAACGAATATCCCGTCGCCTTGGCGCTGCGCGCGATGAACCCATCGCCCAGGCACAAGCCAACGGCAGGCACGTTGTGCCGGAGAATCTGTCCCACAACCTGCTTGTTCACCGAACCGGCCAGGCCCGCAACGACCTCATCGATGTGCTCGGGCGGGGTGATGCGGATGCCGTCGCGGCGTTCGCTGATCATGCCGAGCCGTTCGAGCCGGCGATCGACCGCCTTGCCCCCGCCATGAATCAGCACGACGCCGTCGCCTTGTTTGCGCAATGCGATATGCAGGTCGCAAAGGGCGGCGAACAGGTCCTGGCGCTTGTCGGCCTCATCGATCGCAGCGCCGCCGAGTTTCACCAGCAGCGCGCCGGTCTGCGAGGCTGCGCTATTAGCGGGCGCATCCAGCCGCATGGGCGCAAATGGCGAAGCGAATCGGCTCTTCGCCGCGCTCTTTCGCGCAAGTTTTCCCTTGAGAGGACGAGCGATTTGATGGTTCACAATGATTGAACCGGACATGAAGCCTCCTTGAGCAACCCGGTGCTCTCGGCCAAGCCCAGGCGTGCGTTCATGCACTGCACCGCCTGGCCGGCCGCGCCTTTCACAAGATTGTCAATCGCGCTGACGAGAATGAGATGGCCGGCAGCTTCGTCCACCGCCCAGCCGATGTCGCAGAAATTCGAGTGGCGCACCGCAGCGACTGATGGCCATTGACCCGCAGGCAGCAGGCGCACGAATGGCTCGTTGTGGTACGCCTCATGCAGCGCCTGCGCGACCGTTGTCGCACTCCACCCATGGGCCAATCGCACGTGAATCGTGGAGAGAATTCCCCGATCAAACGCGCCCAGATGCGGCGTGAAGATCACGCCCTGCGATACCCCCGCGTGGGCGGCAATCTCCGGCGCGTGACGATGGGCAAAAACGTTGTACGGTTGAAGGCTGACCTCGCAAAAATGCGATTTCAGCACTGCAGCGCGTCCCGCACCGCTGACGCCACTGGTCGAATCAATGATCGGCCGCCATCCGGCTTCCATTGCCCCGGCCTGGATCAAGGGATGCAGCGGCAGAACCGCCGAGGTGGGATAGCAACCCGGCGCGGCGATGAGGTCCGCCTCGGCCAGCGCGGCACGATTGATTTCCGGCAATCCATAGACCGCTTCCGCGAGCAGGTCCGAGTGCAGATGCTCGAACCCGTAATGCTTGTGAAAAACCGCGGCATCCTTCAACCGAAACGCCGCGGAAAGATCGATCACCACCGCCCCCGTCTCCAGCAGTTCCGGCGCGAGATCGTGACTGACTTCGTGTGGCGTGGCGAGGAACACGACCTGTGGCCGCAGGGCTGCAACGGCCGCCACGCTGCACGGCTGAACCGGCAGATCAACGACATTGCGAAAGCGCGGGAACAGGTCGGCAAACTGGCTCACGCCGCCCTCGGCGTTTTTGCCGGACGCGAATAGACCGACCAGTTCAACCTGCGGATGGGCGCACAACACGCCTGCCAGTTCCGCACCGGTGTACCCGCCTGCGCCAATGATGATGGTTCGTGTCATGGATGGAGAGAGCGCGATCGTGTGCGTGAAATCGGAAGGCCACCGTGGTGATCCGGTGAGCGGATGATGGCATTCATCCGGTCACTGTTTCACTGCGGCGGCTTGTGGCTTCACGCCTCACCTCATGCCGTCCCATCCGGCCATGCGATGCAGTTGCCTGACAATGCGCCTGGCGGCGGCGCTGGACTTGGCGGCGACGAACACGGTATCGTCGCCTGCGATCGTGCCCATCGCGCCGTCCAGATGCGCCTTGTCGATCTCAATGGCCAGCGGATTGGCGTGGCCGGGTAGCGTCTTGAGCACGATGAGATTTCCTCCGACATCGATCGACAACAACTGAGCCGGCAGCAGCCGCTCCAATTCGTGCGTGCCGTTGGTCGGCAGAACCGCCGCATCGGGCAGGCGGTAGCCCATCGGACCCTTGTACACGCCCAAGTCATGCAGATCGCGCGAGAGCGTGGCCTGCGTGGCTTGTAGTCCGGACCGGCCGAGCAACTGCTGCAACTGCTCCTGATTCAGCACCTGATTGTGGGCCAGCAGCTCCTTGATCCGCTGCCGCCGGAACGTCTTGCTGATCATTGAATGAATATACAACATGATGCATAATCATGTCAAGTCCGAAATCCGACGATTTACGGCGGCGGAAACGGGGCTCATCGTCTGCACGAACCGGACAAGGGGTCCAAAAACCTCCAAAAACCGGCAGTTGGCCCCGGTTGAATCGAGCGGCGAAGCCCAATCTGCTTCTGTGCGATTCCATCGACAAGGACCGACCAGCCACATGGGTGATGACCTGACCACCGAAACAGGCCCGGACAAGGAAGCCAAAAAACCTTCCCGGGAAATCCTGCAGCAGGAAATGAAGGAAGGACTGCGCGCCTTGGAAGCGCCTGCGGGAAGCCTGTTCATCTCTGCGCTCTCGGCGGGTCTGGATATTGGCTTCGGACCGTTCCTCATGGCGGCGGTCTACACGCTCGCCGCCGGAGAATTGCCGCGCCCTCTCGTGGCCATTCTTGTCGCCAATTCATATGCGGTGGGTTTCATTTTCGTCGTGCTGGGGCGATCGGAGCTGTTCACAGAGCAGACGACGCTGGCGGTGTTGCCGGTGCTGAACAGGCGATCATCCGTCGGTGCGCTGCTGCGGCTGTGGAGCCTCGTGTTCGCCGGCAACATGGTGGGAAGCGTGTGCTTTTCAATTCTGGCGGTCTTGGCGGGACCTGCCATCGGCGTAATTGAACCGGCCGCCTTCGGGGCAATTGCGCAGCCGCTGATGCATGACACCTGGTGGGTCGCGCTCATGAGCGCGGTGCTGGCGGGCTGGCTGATGGGCCTGCTGTCATGGCTCGTTGCCGCCGGCCGAGACACGATCAGTCAAGTGGTCCTGGTGTGGCTGATCGCCACGTCGATCGGTCTGGGCCACTTCAATCACATCGTGGCGGGATCGGCGGAGGTGTTCATGGCGGCCTTTGCAGGCCAAGGGGTGGACGGCTCCGACATCGTCTGGTTTCTGCTGTGGACAACGCTGGGCAATATCCTCGGCGGGTCGATCTTCGTGGCGCTGATCAAATACAGCCTTGTGATGCGCAGCAGCCAGCCCCTGGAAACCGGCACGGAACTGTGAATCGCAAGGTCAGAGCGGCTTCTGTATTTCGCCACGCACGGCGCGAACCGCAAACATGATTGCCGCGCTCGCAAGCGCGCCAAGTGCAAACGCCCCGCCAACGATCAGAACATCGCCTGAAGTGATATGCGCAAGCATCGTCATCGGATGGCCTCCCAGTGCAAATACGCCCCAGCGCCCGGAAAAAGTTTTAATGAACACCTTTCCACGGGAACCGGCAGCCGTGCCGAGCATAGCACGCACAAATCGGCTCGCACCTAGGCTGCCTGACCTATTCGCGCGCGTGCACGTCGCGCATCGCTTGATCGGCGGGCGGCAGAACTTATGTTCGCAGCATAAAGAAACGTCGGCGTGTGCGCGCTTGACTGATCAATCGCGCCGCGCTGCCGGCCGCAGATCCCATGGAACGCCGAGCCATCAACGTGCAGGGAATCGTGCAGGGCGTTGGATTCCGCCCATTCGTGCATGGATTGGCCTCGCGACTGCAATTGGCGGGTTTTGTTCGCAACGAAATCGATGGAGTGATGATCGAGATTGAAGGGGCCGCTCCGCAGTTGGATGATTTCGTCCAACAGTTGACCAGCCGTCCCCCACCACTGGCTCGCATTGAGCGCATCATCTGTCGGCCGTGCCCGCCTCTGGGCGAAACCGATTTTCAGATCGGACACAGCAAAGCAGCCGGCTCAGCAGCAATCTTCATCGCGCCTGATGCGGCGACCTGTCCCGATTGTGTTCGCGAGATGTGTGATCCCGCTGATCGGCGGCACGGATATCCGTTCCTGAACTGCACCAACTGCGGCCCGCGACTGACGATCATTCGCGGCGCGCCCTACGACCGTGCCAATACCACAATGGCCGACTTCGCCATGTGCGAGAATTGTCATCGTGAGTACTGCGATCCGGCCAATCGCCGCTTCCACGCGCAGCCCACAGCGTGCCCGGCCTGCGGGCCCCGCCTGCAATTGATCGGTGCCGATGGCCAGCCCATTCACACCGCGGAACCAATTGCGGCTCTCACCGCCCGATTGCGCGCAGGTTGCGTCGCGGCCGTCAAGGGGCTCGGCGGGTTTCACCTTGCCTGCGACGCAACGAATGCGATGGCTGTGCGCGCCCTGCGCCTGCGCAAGCATCGCGAGGAGAAGCCTTTCGCGATCATGGTCGCCAATGTGCAAGCCGTCGCTTCGCTATGCGAACTCGACGATGCGGAGCAAAACCTTTTGCAATCGCCACAGGCGCCGATTGTGCTACTTCGCAAGCGCGCGCAATGCCCGATTGCCGCCGAAGTCGCTCCGGGCAATCCGATGCTGGGCGTGATGCTGCCCTGCACGCCATTGCATCACCTGCTCATGGCTGAGATTCGAACTCCGCTGGTGATGACCAGCGGCAACCAATCCGATGAACCTATCGCGACCGGCAACGACGATGCGACGCGACGGTTGCGCGGAATCGCAGATGTGTTTCTGGTTCACAATCGCTCCATTCACGTGCGATGTGATGATTCGGTGATTCGGATCGTTGATGACCATCCTCTGCCGATTCGCCGCTCTCGCGGCTACTCCCCGCAGCCGATCTCGCTGCCGGCGCAGTGCGCTCAGCCGATGCTTGCAGTCGGCGGACATCTCAAGTCAACATTCGCGCTGGGGCGCGGTCAGCATGCGTTTGTCAGTCATCACCTGGGCGATCTGGATCATTACCAGGCGTACTGCGCCTTCGAGCGCGACATCCAACTGTACGAACAACTCTTCGCCGTTGCTCCGCAGGTACTTGTGCACGACCTGCATCCGGATTACGCCTCGACGCGATATGCCCGCCAGCGCGCTGCGGAAACCGGCGCGCAACTGCTCAGCGTGCAACATCATCACGCGCACATGGCCAGTTGCATGGCCGAGCACAATCTGAGCGGGCCGGTCATCGGCGTGTGCTTTGACGGCGCGGGGCTTGGAACCGATGGCACAATCTGGGGCGGTGAGTTTCTCATCGGTGGGTACGAATCCTTCACACGCGCAGCCCACCTGCGCGAAACGCCAATGCCCGGCGGCGAAAAGGCCGTGCGCGAGCCGTGGCGCATGGCGGCAGCGCACGCGATCGAATCTGGACTCGACCTCAGCGTACTGAGCGGACAAATTCCTGCGAACTCATTGCACACCCTCGCCACCATGATCGAGCGCGATGTGAACTGCCCGCGCACCTCCAGCGCAGGCCGTCTGTTCGATGCGGTGGCCTCGTTGTGCGGCATCCGCCAACGAGTTTCCTACGAGGGTCAGGCGGCAATTGAACTCGAATGGCTTGCTGCCCAATTGCCCGAAACCCCGTTGCCCGCAGCCCAGTTGCCCGCACAGTCTCACTATCCCTACGCCATTCAAACGCCGACAACCGGCGATGTCGCCTCTCCGCATGTGGTTGACACGCGGCCGATCATTCGTGCGGTGGTGGATGATGTGAAATGCGGGCGAGATTCCACCTTCATCGCCCGCCGCTTTCATGCAACGATGAGCCGGATCATTTGTGAGGTCTGCGCTCGACTGTCCGCCGCGACAGGTCTTCGCACGGTCGTACTCAGCGGCGGCGTGTTCCTGAATGTGCTCTTAAGTTGCCAGGTGATGCAGGGCTTGCGCGATGCGGGGCTGGATGTGCGGCGGCATCACGCCGTTCCACCTAATGATGGCGGCCTGAGCCTGGGTCAACTCGCAATCGCGGCGGCGAAACTCAACGCTGCAACCTAGAAAGGATTTCCCACGTGTGCCTGGGCATTCCCGGTCGAATCACCGAAACCTACCGCGAGCACGATGTGCTCATGGGCAAAGTGGACTTCGGCGGCGTAACCAAGCGCGTCTGCCTTGAACACATCGCAGACGCTGTGCCCGGCGAGTACGTCCTGGTCCACGTGGGCTTTGCGCTCTCTCGCATCGATGAAGATGAGGCCCGTCAGGTATTTGAGTTTCTCGGCCGGATGAATCAGTTGGATGAATTGCAAGTGGAGCAAGAAAGGCATGAGACACCAGGCATCAAGCAGTAGCGAACGGCTGATTGCCGCAGCGGCGCAGAGGCGCGGAAGAACAAATGAAGGTTTGATCTCTCTCTGCGCTCTTACGTTCTTGCGGTGAATGCAACCTGCTTGTTCGTTTCTCCCAATGCCTAATGCCTAGTGCCTAATGCCTCACGCCTGATGCCTTCCCATTTCCATGAAATACCTCGATGAATATCGCGACCCCCACGCCGCCAGCAAACTCGCCGACGCCATTGCGCGCACAGTCACTCGGCCGTGGGTTCTGATGGAAGTGTGCGGCGGGCAGACGCACACGATCGTGAAGTACGGCATCGATGAAATTCTTCCACCCCAGGTCGAACTCGTGCACGGGCCGGGCTGTCCTGTATGCGTGACCTCGCTGGAGATGATCGACAAGGCACACGCGATCGCTTCTCGCCCGGATGTGATCTTCTGCTCGTTTGGCGACATGCTGCGCGTGCCGGGCTCGCGTGGCGATCTCTTGGACCTCAAATCGCGCGGCGCGGATGTGCGCGTTGTCTATTCGCCTCTGGATGCAGTCAACCACGCCGCGGCCAATCCTGATCGCAAGGTCGTGTTCTTCGCCATCGGCTTTGAAACCACCGCGCCCCCCAACGCCATGGCGGTGCACGTGGCGAAGAAGCGCAACGTCCGCAACTTCAGCATGCTGGTTTCGCACGTGCTGGTTCCGCCGGCCATTACTTCGATTCTGCAATCGCCGGGCAACCGCGTGCAGGGGTTTCTCGGGCCGGGCCACGTCTGCACCGTGGTCGGTTACGAAGAGTACTTTCCCATTGCCCAGCGATACCGCGTGCCGATCGTCATCACCGGCTTCGAGCCAATCGACATGCTTCACGGCGTGCTGATGACCGTGCGGCAACTTGAAGCAGGCAGGCATGAAGTCGAAAACGCCTACGGCCGTGCCGTGCGGCAGGAAGGCAATCTTGCATCGCGACAACTGATCGAGCAGGTTTTCGAGATCACCGACCGCAAATGGCGCGGCGTCGGCATCATTCCCAAGAGCGGCTACCGCCTTGCTTATGAATACCGCGATTTCGATGCGGCGAGAATCTTCGAGGTCGAGGACATTGAAACGCAGGAATCAAGTTTCTGCATCAGCGGACAGGTGCTCAGGGGCCTGAAGAAGCCGCACGAATGTCCCGCGTTTGCAACGCAATGCACGCCGCACACGCCGCTGGGCGCGACAATGGTGTCGGCCGAGGGCGCATGCGCTGCGTACTACGCCTACGGCCGGCATCTGGAGGCCAGAGGCGCAAGGCTCAGCGACGGAGCCAGACCCGCGAGTACGCCGGCCCCGCAGTTCGTGCAGGTGGGGAAGGCGTAAGAGGGTTGCGTGCGCTGATACGATGATCTCGTGAAACGCGGGACGATCAAAGTGCTTGTGCTGCTGCTGCTCGTGCTGGGCGGCGCGATCGTGAATGTTGCCGTGGCGTGGGGGTTCGCAAATAGTTTCGGTGCGAAGCGCCACATCACCAGAACGTACTCCGATGGATTGGTTGAGCGCGTGAGTTTTCCCAAGGATCGTCGGCAAGGGTGGCCTCTACCGGCCCTCCTCGCAGAAGTACCAACGCCTGATGGCGGTGCATGGATAACAACGATCGAGCTAAGCAACACCGTTGAACTCGCGTGTTGGCCGATCTGGCCCGGCTTCGCGATCAACACGATTTTCTACGCTGCGATGCTGTGGGTGGTGTTCTTTGTGCCGGGAATAGTGAAGCGGCGGGTCCGCCGCAGGCGCGGGCTTTGTCCGGCGTGTGCGTATCCGGTTAGCGCGAGTAAAGTCTGCACTGAATGCGGCAAGCCCGTGAAGAGGCAATGGGCAATTGGCAATGGGCAATAGTCACAAATGAAACGCCGCGTGATTCAACTCGTGCTGCTCTTGCTCGCCGGTGCGGTCATCAATGTTTCCGTCGCGTGGGCACTGGCTTGCTTTGTGCAGGTTGATCTTTGGCCTAGCCCTGGATCGACCGTAACACAACCGCGCTTCGCGATCATTTCGACTGACTATGGTCGTTGGGAAGCAATGCTGGCGGTACGACGCGGAGCCACTGTCGTGTCATCGACGCGCGTCAAATACGATCGCCTTCAACGACTACCGTCAGCCGGTGATCCAAATTCACTCATCCCGCCGTGGACGGGTTTCAGGGAGCAATCGGCGCGCTTCGGAGATTATCCAAACGCTACATCCGAACGGAGGATCGCCGACGCTCGCGGATTTCCGATGGTCAGCCTATGGAGTGAGCGAACACGCGTCATCGATGGAATGAACAATGCCCTTCCGCAGTTTCCTGCAACGCTTCAACACGGACTCGATGTCGCAAAGTGGAGCCCCAATACCGGGAAGCAGTGGCACACGCTCCCGATGAAGCCGCTCTGGCCAGGCTTCGCCTTCAACACGATTTTCTACGCTGCGATGCTGTGGGTGGTGTTCTTTGTGCCGGGAATAGTGAAGCGGCGGGTCCGCCGCAGGCGCGGGCTGTGTCCGGCGTGTGCGTATCCGGTTGGCACATCAGATGTCTGCACCGAATGCGGCGCGAAACTTCCTCTCCCTCGTGAGGGAGTTGGCCGGGGTGAGAGAGCATGAAACGCCGCTTGCTTCAAATCATTGTGCTGCTCGTGCTCGGCGCGATCGTGAACGTCGCGGTGGCGTGGGGATGTACATGGCGCGCAGCGCGCTCAAATCAAGCCGAAATGGCCATTTGCTCGCTTGAGACAGTTCTCGCCACACAAACGCGCCGTAAAAAGACATTGTTTGAACCGACTGCGGAAGGGAGGTATTTAGTGACACATTATAATTTGTCTCCGGCCGAATCTGCGACGAATGCCTTTCGAACTTTGGGTTTCGAATATGTGCATACAGCTCGACCTGATGGAAAGTCAGTTGTCGTAGCATCGGGGATGCCATTGGCATCTCTGACCCGCACTTGGCAACCGTGGGAATTCGATTTCACAAATCTTCCATCTGGCGTAGCCAAGCCAATCTGGCCCGGCTTCGCGATCAATACGATCTTTTACGCTGCGATGCTGTGGGTGGTGTTCTTTGTGCCGGGCATGGTGAAGCGGCGGGTACGCCGCAGGCGCGGGCTGTGTCCGGCGTGTGCGTATCCGATTGGCACGAGTGAAGTCTGCACCGAATGCGGCGAGGGTCTCCCTCTCCCTCGTGAGGGAGAAGGCCGGGGTGAGGGAGCATGAAGCGCCGCTTGCTTCAGATCATTGTGCTGCTGGTGCTCGGCGCGATCGTGAACGTCGCAGTAGCGTGGGGGTGTGCGGCTGTGCGGAGCACCAAATTCGTTTCAGTCGACCACGTCAACTACCATTTCGAACAATCGAGTTTGCAATGGTATATGCTCCGGCTCGAATGTCGTAGCAATGATCGATTGGTCTGGAGCGTATCCCCCTCAGATTTAGAGAGCTATGGTCGTCACATCCATCTTCCGTCCCGCGACCAAAGCGATTTCGCACCTGCGTGGTCGGCAACGCGGTGGTATGAGGCGCCAACAGAAACGGACGACGGTTGGGTACAAATTGAAATGCTCGTCGGTTGGCCATCCCGGTCGTTGTATTCTTGGACATTGTACTCAACGCCGTGGGAGTCGACAGGGATCATCGTTGATGCGAACGACCAGAACACATCTTTGCTTCGAGTGATTCCACTCACGCCTCGCTGGCCCGGCTTTGCGATTAACACGATCTTCTATGCTGCGATGCTGTGGGTGGTGTTCTTTGTGTCTGGAATGGTGAAGCGGCGGGTCCGCCGCAGGCGCGGGCTTTGTCCGGCGTGTGCGTATCCGATTGGCACAAGTGCAGTC
>CAMPIL010000038.1 GCA_946886375.1 uncultured Phycisphaerales bacterium | reverse complement strand
CCTGGGGACCGGCCGCTGCGAAGACGCCCTTCCAAGGCTCGCCTGATCTCAATGATGACGGAACCGTCAACGTCAACGACCTGCTTGCGGTCATCAACGATTGGGGTTGATCACTTCCCGCCCAGCCACACGCCGCTGAAGACTTCGACCGCGGGGCCGGTCTTGAAGACGTGATTGGTTTTTTCATCCCAGTTCAGGCGCAGGTCGCCGCCGGGCAAATGGGCGAGGATGTCGCGATCGGTGAGGCCTTCGAGCACGCCTGCAACGCAAACCGCCGCGGCCCCGGTTCCGCAGGCGAGCGTCGCCCCGCTGCCACGCTCCCAGGTGCGCATGGTGACTTCGCGGCGAGAATGAACCTGCACGAAATGCGCATTTACGCGCTTCGGGAACGCCGCGTGATGCTCGATGTGTAATCCCCACTGCTCCAGCGGAATTCGCTTCACATCGCAAGTGAAAATAACAATATGAGGATTGCCCATTGAGACATGCCGCGACCGCAGGATGGCGCCTGCGGCCACTGTTGCGGCGGCGTTGCCGAGTCTCGATTCCTCACGCGTTCGCCCCTCGCAGATCAATCCATCTTCATCGTTCTCATCAATCCACTCAAGGAGATTTGGCAGCAGGTCTTCTCGAACTGGAATGCGAGATGGATCGAGAATCGGCTCGCCCATGTCGACCGTCACCTGATCGACCTTGCCGTCGCCGCTGGTGGTGTAGTTGAGCGTCAGCACGCCGCGGCCGGTCTGCACGCGCATGGGGTTGGCGGCGGTAAGGCCACGGTCGTGGGCGAACTTGCACACGCAGCGGATGCCGTTGCCGCACATCTCAGATTCGCTGCCGTCGGCGTTGAACATGCGCATGCGCACGTGGGCGTCCACGCCCTTCTCCGGCGGCAGCACGAGAATCAGGCCATCGCTTCCAATGCCGAAGTTGCGATTGGAAATCTGACGCGACAGCGCAGCGGGATCGGCAACGGCGTGTTCAAAGCCGTTGATGTACACATAATCATTGCCGATGCCTTGCATCTTGGTGAACGGGATCATGGCAGGGCTCCGCCGTGGCGCAGGTATTCCAGAACAGCATAGCCGCAGAAAAAGATCAAGATCAACGCAGCGCCCAGTTTGATGAACCGGACCAATCGGTCGATGGGCAGTTGCTCGATCGGCAATCCGACGATGGAGAGCAGGTACTCCATCCGCCAGCCGATGGACCCGTGCCGCCAACTCGGCCGATTGATGTCGATGGTGTTGAGCCGCGCGATGGCTTCCAGCGCGGCGCACATGGTTTGTGCGGCGACGGGCGTGACGCGCGGCTTGGCCCCGGCGAATTCAGGCCATGCCGGCGCGCTCGGCGGCGCGGCGGCGACCTCCGCGCCCGAAGGCGAACCCGGCGATGTTTCGGCGTGCGCCAAGCCGCTGAGGTGCTGCACCGCGAACGTGTCGGCCTGCCGTTCGAACCGCCGGCAGACCCATCCAAACATCGCAAGCCCCGCAGCGAGTTCCGCCACGCCCAGCCCAATGCTCACGCCGTCCACCATCGTCTGCGAGCGAAAGAAGCCGCGCTCCTCCAGCATGTGAACGGGAAATTCGAGGATGAAGCCCACCAGCATGAAACACGCCATGAGACAAACCACCATCCAGGGAAGATGGTGCCGGCGGACGTGGCCGATTTCATGCGCCATCACCGCGTGAACCTGGTCTTCGCGAAGCGTTTCGAGCAGCGCATCGGTGATCAGCACGTAGCGCAGACGCCCCACCAATCCCATCACCGCGGCGTTGAACATCGTGCCGTTGGTGTGCCAGATGAGCAGTTCGCGGATGCGCACACGGTGGCGGTTGCACACGGCCAGCAGCGATTCGCGCATCGGGCCCAGCGCCATCGGCCGCACATCGAGCACGATGCGCGCAAACAGCGGAGCGAGCATGAACACTCCCGCGCCCGCGGCGATCTTGCCCACGCCGAGCATCCATTCCGAGGACTTGGAAATGCCATAGGCGTCGGCCGCGACGTTCATCAGTTCAGAAAGCGCAGCGATGATCAGGATCGGCACGAGCAGAAACAGCAGGTGCAACCGCACTTGAAGCAGCACGTAACCCGCGCGGCTGAGCGTCGGATGAATCGGCCCGCCGATGTCCAGTTGCCGAATGAGCATCGCGTCGTGCAGCCGCCGCTCAATGGGGTAGTACAGCCACCAGATGCCGGTCATGCCCAGCAGCGGCGGAAGAACGGCGATCACTTCATCAAGGAGAATCGGATCGCCGATCACCGATCGAATTGCGCCCAGCCAGCCGAACACCAGCACCGCAATCAGATGATTCACCAGCATGAAGACGCGTCCGCCGCGTGCCAGGCGCTCAGCAAAAATGATGGGCGCGGGCACGCGGCCGAGATTCATCTGCGACTGGGTCCATTTCATTCCCGCCGCAATCACGAGCAACACCGCGACGACGGGGCCGCACGCCATCACCGCGACGGTCCAATTGGGAATCCCCCACCCTGCGCCAAGAGGCCTCAATCCTCCAGCAACTGCCATGACCGCCGCAATCAACAGGATCGGGAGCAACTGCATCAGGCGACCTGACTGGACGAAATTCGAGAATGCAACAGCAAGGGAATCCAGATCATGCGCGACGCAGCCGTCTGGCGCAGCGCGTCCTCTTCACCTTGCGCGCTTGCCTGCACGTTCGGCCGCTTGATGACGCCAAGGTCGATCACGACGCGGCCGTGCCTGTAAAAATCCACGTTCATCGTGTCCTTGTTCATGAAGGTGAACACCAGGCAGTTGGCATAGACGTTGTCGGCGTAATTGATGTCGCCGAACCCGGGGCCGGCGAATTGTTCGTTGCGATATTTCTGGGCATGAAGGTGAAAATGAAAGATCGAAGTGTAGGCCGCATCCAGCATCGCCTGCGACGCGATGAACTCCTGATCGTGCCGGCGCATCATCGCCTGGAATTCTCGAATCTCGAATCGGTCTTTCGCATCGAGCGCGATCACCCCGCCGTATTCGGTGGACGTGTCCACCTGATCGCGCTCGGCGTAATTGAACAGATGGGCGACGACTTCCGGCACCTGCAACGCGCGAATGGCGATGTGGATGGCGGCGAGATCGCCCCAGGTCAGTTTGCCGCGATGGTCGCGCAGGCGCTGCTGCGAACTGTCGGCGATGCCGGCGTAGTTGGAGTCCTGCACGTAATGCGGCTGGCTCTGAAGATAGGACTCGGCTCGGGCGTACAGGTCGTCGCTCGACATTCGCAGCATTTCCGGGTCGTGCAGCGAGGCCGATACGAGGATCGGGAGATCGCGCAGTTCCAGATCTGCACGGCGTTGAGGCGAAAGGTCTTTCACCGCGCTCACCGCGCGGGCCCAGAAGTCCGACCGATCAGGCTCGCGCAACTTGCGCAGCCAGAGAATTTCCTCGCGATTGCGCGGCACAAGACCCAGTTCCGCCGCGCCGGCGCGCAGGTCCAGCAGCATCGCATCATCCTGCGGCACGTTGCTTGATGCGAGCAGTTGCACCAATCGCTCGCGCTGACCGAGACGGTGAAGCAGGTCCCAGCAGCGCGTGCGAAGCCCCTGCTGGCCGGCGGATTTGGATTCAAGAAACAGCGTGTACACCACATCGGTGATGTTGTCGGGGCCGTGCATGCTGGCCAGCGCCATGTACTCCGGCCGCTGCATTTCGTCGCGCACCCACGCGCGCGGCCGCGCCCAACTGCTCACCAAGGCGGGGCTGAGGTCAGTCCACCCGCGCTCAGCAATGATTTGGCTGCAGCGTTCAATCCAGCCGGGGGATTCCGATCGCGGCATCGTATTCCGGATCGTGCGCTTGAGGTTGTCCAGATCTCGCTCTGCCAGCCGGTTCAATGCCGCCTCACGCACGCCTAGGGAGTAATAATCACGCGAGACCACGTTGTGCAGCGCCTTGAGCGTCTCCGGATCATTCGGAGCCGTGGCGTCCAGCGCTTCCATCGCCTTGTTGTGCTGGTAGCCTGTGAGCGAAGGCGCGTTGAGCGTGGCGATCGGGTCGGACTTGACCTGGTCGGACGCGCATCCCCACAACATCGCCACTAGACACAGTTGAAGCGCGGCGGCAATCGTCGACATTGAATGTTCCATGCGGATTAGTCTATCGCGAGCCGCTGCTGAATCTGGCGCCGCCACGATTCGGCTACCATGACCCTCGCCGGCCCACTACAATGAATCGGCCGCTCATGACCAATCCCCTGACCCAATCCGACAGCGACCACGCGATGCAGGTTGACCCGATGCATCGCCAAGTGGAGCAGGTTCTGAACATGATCCGACCGGCGGTGCAGTCCGACGGCGGGGATGTGGAACTGGTTGGAATCACGCCGCAAGGCGTTGTCGAAGTACGCCTTCATGGGGCCTGCGTGGGCTGCCCCTCCAGCAGAATGACCCTGCAGGCGGGCATTGAACGGAATCTGATTCACCGGGTTCCCGGGGTGACGGGCGTGCAGGCGGTGGATTGACCGACGCCCTTGGGCGTGCCGCCTCCCGTGCAAAATCCAAAAATCAAGTCGAAATTTATTGGGCCTTGATGAGGAAATCGGGTACGCTTGTCTCTGGTGGGTGGTGCACGAACGCACCATCGAAAGCAAACGCATTAGGGCAGGAGGTCCTAGGCATGCTCGTCATAACACGGCGGGAAGGTGAAGAAGTTGTCATCGGCGATCCGGCGAACCCTTTGGGGATCGTTCGCATCGCGACCATCAAAGGCGATCGTGTGCGATTGGCGTTTTCGTTTCCGCGCGAGATTGACGTGCATCGCCGCGAAGTCGCCGAGCAGATTCTGACATCCAAGCCATCGGTGGTTGGGCAGATTCGTCCGTCCGGCACCGGCACGCCCTGATATTTTCAATCTGAAGTTGCGCGCGTGGTTTGAGCGCGGTGCGGTCCGGCACAGCGGCGGCGCGGTGATCGCGCGCGTTTGGGAAAAGGCTCGCGGCACGTGGTGGGCGCGCCACGAGCGTTGGGAAGGAAACTGCGTATCGCCGAGCTGCCTTGGTCGGCGCAAGGCCTTCAGACTCATGATGAATCTGAAGGCAGATGAACGAAGGCGTGGGCGTTGACCCCTTGCCGTTGTTGTGAATTCGATCAGCGCGTCCGTGCCGACCGAATCACCTTGCTTCACGGGTCGTCCATGACCCGTCATCACGACGGCGGAACTCCTGCGTGCCTGTGCGGCGCTCAACGAAATCTGTACCCCCACAGCAAGTGGGGTTGAGAGCCGCCTGTGTTCGACAATTTCCGCCGATCGTCCGTGGCTGGGCAGAACAGACGTCGTCCACAAAGAGCCAGCAAATACCGGGCGTCCATGCCCGGTCGTCCCTTGCCTTGGCCTGGCGATCCAGACCTCGGCCGTGCCTCGTGCAAAATGTCCGAGAGCCGTGTCCGACTCAGGGACCTTCTTTCTCCCCTCCATCAAGGTCCTTCTTGAGAGCCAGTCGAGCGCGAACCATGATCTCCTTGCGCTTGGCCAGGGTCTGCTGACGCTGCGCCTGCCATTGCTTGGGATCGCGCAACTCCAGATGATCTTTCATGCCCAGAATCGTGATGGTCTGCCCCAGGCCGAACTCCTCGAGCATCTGATCGGGAATGCGAATTCGCCCGGCCTTGTCCACCTCCAGCCGCTTGGACTGGGGGAACATCAATTCCTCGAATTCCATCATCTCCTCGCCCGGAAGCAGCGAGTGCTCCATCGCGCTGGCCATGCGTTCGAAAGTCCGCTCCGGCCACAGCCAGAGAGCGCCGTTGGCGCCGGGCACGATGTAGAAGGCCTCGCCATGCAGTTCCGGATTCAGCCGCGAACGGATTTCCGCGGGAATGGCCAGCCTTTGCTTGGCGTCGATCGTGTGCTCGTATTCGCCTGTAAACAACACGCATCATGACCTCGGTGGGATGACGACGGAAGTTAACCCAATCCTTCCCACAATGCAACACCTTTTCACACAGAAAGTGGCCCCACTCGCACGCACCAGAATGGAAATATCGCTGTAAGTCGTGCAGCAGCCATGACTTCCGGTAATCTCTCCGGATAAACTCAATTCGCCGGCCGTGATCTGTCCACTGGTTATCCACCACCCGGATGCTGCCGATGAAACCTAGGCATTTTGCGGATCCCAGGCGCGGTCAGTCCGCAGGCACGGAGAGGCAGATGGTCAAGAATTCAGAATCTCCCGAATCGGACGTCCTGGCGCAAATTCCCGGCGGGCTTTTCATCCTTGCAGCGCAATACGAGGGCATACGCGGCGCGATGCTCGTAAAGTGGATGCAGCAGTGTTCCGATGCGCCCCCGATGGTCATGGTCGCATTGCCCAAGGGCCAGCCGAGTGAGCAACTGTTACATGGGAGCCAATGCTTCACCCTCTGCCAGATCAGCGCGGATGACCGCTTCCTGCTTCGCAAGTTTCAGCATTCATTTCTGGGCAACGACGATCCTCTGGTCAGCATGATGACCACCACCGCGCCGAGCGGTTCGCCGATCATTGACCGCGCGATGAATTGCATGGACTGCACGATCGTTCGGCACGTTGAACTCGATGCGGACTACCGCATCTACGTCGGACAGGTGCAGTTCAGCGCGGTGCTGAATCGCGGCACGCCGGCGGTGTGCTTCGGCGGCAACGGCCTGGCGAATACCACACCGCAGTGATGGGCTCACGCTGGCGCGAGCATCTCATTCACAATTCGAACCATCGCAGCGTCGAAACTCGATTCGCTGAATCGAAGCGCTCTCGCCCGGCAATCGCAGGGGTCGATTCGGGCGGCGTCCAGCCTGCCGATCGCCTCCAGCAGCGAATCCGCCGACTGCTCGTGGAAAAACACACTTGTGCGGTCGCTGAGAATCTCCATCGCTCCTCCACCGGCAAATGCAATGACCGGACATCCGCAGGCTTGCGCTTCCGCCGCGATAATGCCGAAGTCCTCCACCTGCGGAAAAATCAGCGCTCGCGCCCTGCGGTACAAATTGCGAAGCGATTGATCATCCACGCGACCAAGCATTTGCACACTCGGGCCAGCCGCGGCGCGCAGCAGCCGCTCTTGCGTGCCTGCGCCCACCACTTTCAACGGCAACCGAGCGCGATTGCACGCTTCGATCGCCACATCAACACGCTTGTACGGCTCCAGCGCGGAAACCACCAGCAACCAGTCCTCGCGCGGCGTCCTTTCATCCGGCGCAAAGAACTCGGTGCGCACCGGCGGATACAACACCTCTGCATCGCGGTCATAACACCGCTTGATTCGTTCCGCGGTGTGCCTGCTGTTGGCGAGAAACTTCGTCACGCCCGCAGCAGTCTTGCGATCCCATCGCTGGAAGCGTGAGCGCACCATGTTCAAGCCGATCACTCTCGTCAGCGCGCCGGAGCCGTGGCCGTAATCTCCAGTCTGATCCCAGATGTACCGAGCCGGCGCGTGGCAATAGCACAGGTGCGGCACGCCGGTGGGCGGGCGAATGGACTTCATCACCGCGGAACTTGTGGAGATCAAAAGATCACACGGCTGCACGCGCAAGCCGCGCACCGCCGACGGCATCAGCGGCAGGTAATGCCGGCGCCACTTTCCCGCCGCCCCCGGCAGATGCTGCAATCGCGACGTGATCACCGTGCAGCGCGCGATCGCATCGGTCAGGGGCAGGCCGTTCTGAACCAGCGTGTAGATGTCCGTTGGACCAAACAGATGCGCCAAGCGGTCGAGCACGCGCTCGCCCCCGCGCAGGCCAACCAGCCAGTCATGCGCCAGAGCGATTCGTCGGTTGGGTGCCCGGTTCATCGTGTCTATCATCCTCGCGATGAACCGGTTTGCACAAGCCGCGACGCAAGACACCAGTCGCATCAATCCTTCGAACCGATTCGGCGTGGATTACGCCGCCGAGGCCGCCACGTTTTCTCCCCTGCCCTTCCCCATCATCGATGTGCATTCGCACATCAACGGCCCAAAAGCCGCACGCATTTATCAAAAAGCCGCCGAACTCTACGGCATCGGGCTGACCTACTCGATGACGCAACTGGAGGAAGTGCAAGCGATGCGCGAGGTGTTTGGCGACCGCATCCGCTTCATCGCCGTGCCTCGATGGTCGGGCCAGGACAAGAAGCACGACATGGGCGCGGGCTTCATCGAGCGCATTGAGGGGTATCACGCACTGGGCTGCCGCATCACCAAGTTCTGGGCCGCGCCTCGCTCGGTTGAAATCGCCAAGTCGATCGGCGACCCGACGCTCATGCGCCTGGATTCGCCTGTCCGTCAACAGGCCATGCAAGTGGCGCACGATCTGGGCATGTACTTCATGACGCACATTGCAGACCCCGATACCTGGTTCGCCACCAAGTACGCCGACGCGTCGATCTACGGCTCAAAGTCTGATCAGTACTTGCCGCTGGAGCGAATGCTTGATCGGTTCACTCAACCGTGGATCGCAGCGCACATGGGCGGCTGGCCCGAGAACCTTGGTTTCCTGAACGGCTTGCTGGACCGTCACCCCAACCTCTATCTGGACACCAGCGCGGCAAAATGGATGATCCGCGAAATCAGCCAGCAGCCGCGCCAGCAACTCATTGAGTTTCTCACTCGCTTCAAAGGCCGAATTCTCTTCGGCTCTGACATTGTCACGATGGACGAGCACCTTGCGCCCGCCGAAAACAAGATGGAGATGGCGGCCAAGGCCAGCGACCGGGAGCAGGCGTTCGACCTGTACGCCAGTCGATATTGGGCATTGCGGAAACTTTGGGAATCAGATGAGCGCGGTGAATCGCCCATTGCCGATCCTGATTTGAAGATGGTCGCACCGGATCGGCACAGCGACATGGACGCGCCGATGCTGATCGGCAAATCTCTGCCGCGAGATCTGCTGGGCAGTCTGTATCACGATGCGGCCCACACGTTGCTGGAGCCGCTGCACGCTCAAAGCCAGGCCGGTGCGACGCAGCGGATGTAGCCGTTCTCGTAACCAGCGTCGTGGAATCGCTGCACTTCGCGCACCGCCTCCCACACTGTGGCGCCGGCGTCGCGCAATACAACATCAATCTTGACTCTCAGCGATGCACGGTCGGCGTCGTCGGCGTCCGGCAAATAGAGCATGTATTGCTCGATCATGTGCACGCTGGTGCGGAAACTGCGCAATTTGGGATCAATCGCCGCCACCGCCGCGCCACCCTTCTGCTCCGCAAGTACGGTAAGCCGCTCCAGCGCATCGTGCATCAGCGCCAATTGCCGGAAGACGCTGCGAGCGTATGACTCGTCGCTGTTCACCGATGTATCCTCGTCAGGGGCGTCATCACCCTCATCATCACCAAACGATGGCAGCCGCAGACCTTCGGGAGGATTGGTGTCGATGTACGGCTCGACTGTCCGGACCGGCATCGACTCGACGCGGGCAGAGAGCGCCGGCGACATCGAGTTGGAAAGGTATTCGCGCTGACTGACCAGTCGGCCGCACCCGGCGCAAAGGAACGCGCAGGCACACGCAATGCTCGTGCAAATAATCCATCGGCTCATGTTGGTTCCCTCGCGGAATGTGGAGCGGATTGAGCAGAAACGCTACCGAAAGATAAGCGCGACCAACGCCGCGGCTTTATCGGGAAGCCGACCTGTCTGCAGCGGGCTCATCCGTCGCCGCGCTGCACACCACTGCAAGTTAATTTGGGTTCACGTCCCCGCGTGGGCGATCACAGGCGCATCGTGCGTCAGGTCAAACGGCTCCGCGATATTGCCGACCGTGCGCACGGTGCGGCCTGCAAGCAGCAAGTCGTATGCGTGCTTGAGGCGAATGCAGTAGGAATCGATGCTGAACATGTCCTCGGCCACGCCGCGGGCATTTTCGCCCAGCCGCCGAGCCAGATCCCGATCGGCCGCGAGGCGCGCGAGGCGCTCCGACGCGGCGTTCACGTCCCATTCATTCACCAACAGGCCGTTGACTTCATCTTCAATCACGTCACGCAGCGCATCGCTTCTGGCCGCAACAACGGGAAGACCTGCCGCGAGCGCCCACAACACGGGCAACATCGACCCGGACTGCTGCACGTGCGAGCGCCTGCCAAGCATCATCGCCGCGTCAAGCCCTTTGACAATCCGCCACGGTTCAGCCGCGGCCTCATCGAGAATCATCATCTCATCGTGACCCAGTTCATCGGAACCTTGCTGGGCCTGCAATCGATGCCAGCATGACGGATGCATCAGAAGTTTGATGTTGCAGCCGGTGAGTCGAACGCGATCTGCAACGTTGGCCGCAATACGTGCATCAATCCACTGGGGCGGTTCGCCAAGCAAGCCGACGATGTACGCATCAGGTTCAATCTTCAAGCCCAATTCCTTCACCCATCGATCGCGCACCGCATCACGATCAATGAGTTCGGCGGAATTCGCGCTCACCGCGGGAGGAAGAATCGCCGCCTGCTGAGAAGAGAGCCCAGACACCTTGCACTCACGGCGCACGGCGGTGCATGCCGCCAGTAGCGGCTGCTTGCCGCGGCGCATCGCGCGCCGCGCGTAACAACCAAAGAGCCCGCGCGGAGGACCGACATGCAACGTGGCGAGTGATGGCGGCTGACTGCCGAATGCCAGCGCCGCCAGCGCGGCGGTCCGCAGCGTCCATGCGTGAATCAGGTCGTAAGCCGCACCGTGCGAGGCTTTCATCACTGCGAATCGGCGGATCGCCTTCGCGCCGGCCCACGGCAGGGCGCGCGGCGGGCACAGGCTGCCGGACACGCTGACGCCGCATCTTGCTGCCAGTTCGACTTCTCGCGCACCGCCGAGGATCAGCGCATCATGCACATCGGCTCGCATGTGCCGCGCAGCATCTGCCAGGAGCCGCAGCGTGCATGGGCCGCCGTCGCTCGATTGCGGATCGATCAGGTGCAGTACGCGCATCACGCAAAAGGATAAACGGCGGATCGGAAAATGCCAACACGTGATCCAGGCGGAGGCGGATTGAACCACTCACCGGGGATTCAGATTGCCGCCCAGTTGGCGAATCTCGTGCTTGTAGAAGAGTTTGCCGACCGCCGACCCGGTTTCCTTCGCCAGCGCGTCAAACACCTTCAACCGCCCGTCACGCGTGCTGTAGACCGAGGGATCAACCTCGCGGATCATCGCCTGCACGACGCGCGAAGGTTCCTCGGCGTCGACGGGTGGATACACGCGCTTCTGCGCATCCACATCCACCACCTTTACGCGGCAGGACGCAGTCGGGCGCGGCGTGTAGCCGTCAGGCGTGTCCTGAAACTGCACCATCTCCACGTAGATGACTTGCTTTGCGCCCACCGCCTTGCCGATCTCTTCGATCGAAATGATGTGACTGTTGCGCTCGCGCTGCGACGCCAAGGCCATGGCATCCTGAGAACTGATCGTCGCCGAAAGAATTTTCTTGACCATCAGGTCCTCGCTGACCTTGTCAGCGATCGCCTTGCGCATGGAAATCGGGCTCACGACATTGCGCCGGTCGTCGATGAACACCACGGTGGGAACGTCGGCGAGATTGTGCACGGCATCGGCGCTGGGCGGACCTTCCACGATGTACATCGCAGGCCCAACGATATTGCACCCAGTCAATTGCGTGACCACCGCGCTGATCGCAACCAGCGTCATAAATCCGGCGGCAAATTTCATCAATCGTGCCTCACTCATGTTTTCTTCTTGCTCCCGCTTTCCAGTTCGGGCCTGTACTTGTCCGGATACTTCGGCTCAAGATGCTGGTGGAAAAGCCACGAGGTCTTTTTGATGTACTCCGCCAGCAGCCCCTGCTGAATGCTTGCCGCGGTCGCGCTTTCGCGATCCAGTCCGGTCAAGGTGGGAAACTTCGCGGAGATGTCCAACGTTTCGGTGAAGGCGTCCGGATCAATCGAGCCGCGCTCGATGATGCCGATGCGCCCCACGCACACGCCTTCCCACAGATATCGGTTGCCCGGCGGATTCAGACGGAATTCCAGCACGTCGATGTACACGACTCGATCGACGTTCAGTTGCTCGGCCAACTCGCCGTAGGGCAGCATGTTCCACTGCGGCGTGCGATATTGCCAATCGATGATGATGCGAGGATGCAGCACCTGCGCACCGGGAACGTCGCGGCCGATGCGCGCGCTGACCCCGCCGGCGATGTTGGCGGCCAGTTCCGGATATTCATACAGCGTGGACATGTCGGCCTGCACCACCACCGCCACCGTCTTGTTCTGCAAGCCGTCATAGCGCGGCGGAGTGTCCACGAGTTTCTGGTATTCATTCGCCTGCCCAACCGCGCCCACCAGTTGCCCGATCTGGCAGCCCGTCAGCACGACTGCAATTGCTGAAAGGCTGGCGATCAACGTCACGGCGCGCAGGACGCTTGGGATCGTGGCGCGCGACACCTGCCGTGCACGATCGTTCGTCCCTCGTGATTCGCCCATTTTTCTTCGTAGCTTGGCTTGCGGCAGATGAGGATTGAATCTCAATTCACAACCAACCTTTATAGGAGATGATTTTGTATCCCCACGCCGCGACAACCAATGCCGCCACAACCCAACCCGTGTACCGGCCCCACAAGCGCGTGAACGCCCAGCCCAGTCGCGAACCCGTTACCGCCACGTGAAGGCTGACCAGCAGCGCGATCGCCGTGCCCAGCGCGAGCAGGAATCCCAGCGGCTGCGCGTTGACCGACGCAAGAAAATGCCCGTCAGCCGCGTGCGCAAACGCCGTGGTCATGCCGCAGGTCGGGCAAGGCACGCCTGCAATTGCTATCCATCCGCACGGGGGCAACCGCAACGCCTGGTGTGTTCCCACTCCGGTTGGAGAGGCAGGCAGCCACGCCGCCAAGCCCAGCACGCCCGCGCACGCCAATGCCACGACGGCAGCGATCAGCCGCCGGCCGAACGCCGCTCGCGCCCGATCCGCATTCGGCGTGTAATCCCTGGATATTGAAGTGTGTGCCAGCGGCATCTGTGAACTCTTACACTACCCGCCGGTCATCCAACGGGCAATGACCGATACGAGCCGCCCCAGCCCGCCAGATGCACGATGTTGCCTGAAACCGGCCGCTTTTTGCTGCCGCACGCCCTTTTCAACTGCCACGCGCCAAGTCGAATTCAACGGCGTCTTGCGGTTACCACTGGCTCCGAGGCGTATCAACCAGCATCAGCGGTGAATCGGCGTTGAATTCCATCGTCGGCAGGTTCAATTCAGGAAACCCCTGGTGCACCTGCTCCGCGCTGAGCAGCGCTCCTATTTCTCGACCCGTGGCGTTCTCGTAGATGGAATACCGCGGTCCGACTTCGGTTGCGTAGATGTGAATCGTGTAGCCTCGGTCTTCAATGGCGCCGAGGGAATTCAATCCCTCGTGCGGATTGACGGATCCATTGCTGCTGCCGGATTGCTCAACGACGATGCGATCAACGGTCCCGTATTCCACCGAATGTGGCGGGATGCCCGGCAGCGGATCACTCAATCCGCCCGCACGGGTGCGTTCAGGCGAGAACACGCTGGCCATGACCATGAACGCAAGCACCAGGGCCATGCCCGAGAGCACGCGGCGGATGATCGGCGAGGGAGGATTCAGGTTGAGGTTCATGGTCACGTTATCGGCGCGAACCGAAGGCCACCTGAGTCCAATCCGCACGGTTTGCAATGGATTTTCCGGCTGGAGGGGTTGTCCGAACCTCCGTTTTGCATACCATGCCCCTCCCGGTCGCCGGCTTGGTCCCCATCGTCTAGCCCGGTCTAGGACACCTCCCTTTCACGGAGGTAACAGGGGTTCAAATCCCCTTGGGGACGCTTTCTCAAGAGATGAATTTTGCGCGATGCAGGGGGATTTTTTTGCGCGCGCAGAGCGCGGAATTGCTGAACGCTCGCCAAATTTGAAATGAGCGTTCAGCTCAAAAAAATGGATTTTTCATAGCGCCGGGTTGCAATTGCGAAGGTTTTGAGCTGAACACCAACTATTTTGGTCAGTGATTGATAACAACAAAATTCGCGCAAGAATTGCGCTTTGCGATCGGCAGGAATTCAGTCGGACTTTATCACTCTGGCTTGTACTTTGGAGGTCAATAAAGCGATGGCCTCATGACTCAGTTCTTTCCATCGCGAGCAGACTTGACTTCCTCCGACAGCAGCCTGCAGACTCGATCAAGTCGCCAGGCTACTACTTGGATAACCACTTGGGGAACTTCCGCTACTTCGTCCACCGAGGGAAACTCGACACCCGCCCTCACTGGGCGCTTGGAATGAGTCAGTGCCGAGATCCTTTCCCCAATCGGATCCACCATCAAGTCTGTTTCCAGATGGTTGTCGTTTCGAACAATCTGCGAAGCCCGAGATAGCGCAGGGAGCGTCTGGATCAATTCCTTGATCGAGTCCAGCTCATCATAAATGTTGATCAACAAGTTCAGGGAGAAGGTTTGCGGATCGCGATTGCCCTGAGTCCTTCTGGATCGTGCCATGATGAATGCTCCTGGTCGAAGACGGACTAGATCAGCACCCACAAGGGCGAGGTACAACCGGAAAGTCAAGTCAGGTTCTCTCGTATGGAAGTGTGACCCATCTCGCTCGTCGCAGATGCGAACGGTAGAGTTCGGCTACCGCCGATTCGCAGTTGGAGGCGTGGCGAGAGCTCATTCCGCGCCCCTGCGTGAGGGGCGACCAGCCGCAGCCGACCTGTGCACCCCATATCATTGTTTCAATCCGCGCCCCTGCGTGAGGGGCGACGTTTGATGCCAAGAACCGCTACGGCATGGAGAACGTTTCAATCCGCGCCCCTGCGTGAGGGGCGACCATGGTGGTCCTTTCGGGTTGAGCCTCAGACTGAGTTTCAATCCGCGCCCCTGCGTGAGGGGCGACGCAGACGCAGTTGAGTTATTCCGGTGCGGAGTGGTTTCAATCCGCGCCCCTGCGTGAGGGGCGACCCACCGAAGGCGCGTGTACGGACCTGACGGTGCAGTTTCAATCCGCGCCCCTGCGTGAGGGGCGACTCGACTTCGCAGCATGGCCATGACCGCCATGAAGTTTCAATCCGCGCCCCTGCGTGAGGGGCGACCCGGCGCATCGTCCTGGTCACGATCGTCGTCAGTTTCAATCCGCGCCCCTGCGTGAGGGGCGACGGTGTCCAACGCCGGTGTATCCGGCGTCTACGGTAGTTTCAATCCGCGCCCCTGCGTGAGGGGCGACGATTCAGACTACGCCACTGTTTGGGGGTGCATCGTGTTTCAATCCGCGCCCCTG
>CAMPIL010000037.1 GCA_946886375.1 uncultured Phycisphaerales bacterium | reverse complement strand
CCACGGCATTGGCGTGCGGCGCGGTGAACGAATGCGCCGAAGCCTGCTGCAGGCGGCTGCGCCACCATCGCGTCTGCGCCGTGTTGCCTTGCGATGCGCTGATCAGCATCAGCGCCATCAGCGATTGCGGATCTTCAATCTGCCGCAGGTTCTGATGCAGCGCATCGACCGCGGCTTCCGCGTCTCCCATGCGCCATTCCAGCAATCCCAAGAGCAGACGCGCCGGCAACGGAGCCGAGGGCTTGCACGCCCATTCGCGCAATTCCATGTGCGCTTCAAACTGCCTGCCGCTGTGCAGCATGCAGATCGATCGCAGCAGTCGCATTGATGAAGTCTGCTGACGGCAATGATCGATCAACTCCAACGCGGCGCCGGGTTTGTCCTGCACCAGGCGCAGGCGAACCATGCGTTCGCACAACACGGCGTGCTCGTGCGCCAGCGGCATGGCCGTTGCGGCGATTCGATCGGCGTGCTCCCACAGGCCGCGCTCCATCGCGCGGTCGATTGCCTGCGCCAGCGCCCGGGCTGTCTCGCGCGGATCGCGAACCGGCGTGACGCATGCCTCGCGACGCTCAGCGCGCAGCGGGGCGCTGCGGCGGCGCAGGCGCGACATCAACGATAAGACCAGCGGCATCATCTCTGGGAATCCGATCTGAATCTCAAAGGCAGCGAAAAGCCACTGAAAGAATCGGACCATCGCCCGGCCGGGTTAAACCAAACAACCAGCCCAATTTCAAGTCACACCGTTGGACCCAAGCCCCGGTTCAGTAGGCGCGCACATCGTGCGCCTGACGCCAATTGAGATATGACGAATTCAACACCCGATAACCGCCCGGCGTGGGATAGTTGCCGGTGAAATACCAGTCGCCGCTGTGATTGGGCATTGCCTGTCGCAGGCCCGCGATGGACTGGTACACCACTTCGATCGGTCCCGTCCACTCAATGGACTTCGGCCTCACGAGTTGCGCGATCTTGTCGGACAGTTCATCCAGCGAGAACGGTTGGTAGATCGCCGCGACATGATTGACCATTTTCTCCGCAGGTTTGTCGGCCTGGGCGCGGCATAGTTCTTCAACATCGTCCAGCACTCGCTCCATCCCCCGCTCGCGCAGCAGGCACACCGCGGCCTCAAAGGCGATGAACCGGCCCAGTTGGCTCATGTCGATGCCGTAGCAGTCCGGGTACATGATCGGCGGGGCGGAACTGACGATGATGATGCGTGCGGGGTTCAACCGGCTCAAAATCGTGATGATGGATTCGCGCAGCGTCGTGCCGCGAACGATCGAATCATCCAGCACGATCAGCGCATCGTCCGGCTTCACCACGCCGCGCGTGATGTCGTAGATGTGCATGACCAGGTCGCGGCGGGCCGCATCGTGCGTGATGAACGTGCGCAAGCGCTGGTCCTTGTGCGCGATCTTCTCCGCCCGTAATCGACCGTTGAGGAACTTATCCAGTTCATCGCGCCGAATGGCCCCGTTGCCCGCGGTGATGCGCTTCCACAGTTGCTCGGCGTGTTCGGCCCGCGTGAGTTCATCAAGCCGCTCGACCAATCCCATGTACGCGGCTTCAGCGGTGTTGGGAATGTAACTGAACACCGCCCGCTCCAAGTCGCCGCCGATCATGTCGAGCACGCGCGGGGCGAGGTTGCGGCCGAGGGCCTTGCGCTCCCGGTAGATGTCCGGATCGTTGCCGCGGCTGAAGTAGATGCGCTCGAACGTGCATTGCCGCAGCGGCAAGGGATCGGTGAACGGCTCGTGCAGAATCTCGCCGCTGTGCTTGATCGCCAGAACGTGGCCGGGCTGAATCGCCTGCACCTGCTCGGGCTCGATATTGAAGACGTTGGCCAGCGCGGCTCGCTCAGACGCCACTGCCACCACTTCATCATCAATATGGAAGAACCCCGGCCGGATTCCCGCCGGGTCGCGGCAGGCGAACGCGTCGCCGTTGCCCAGAACGCCCGCGAACACGTATCCGCCATCCCAGCCCTTGGACGCCTTGCTCAGAATCCGCACCAGGTCCAGTTCCTGCGAAATCGCTTCGATCAGTTCGCGGCCGTCCAGATGGCGGAACGATTCCGGCCCCATCGTGGCATGCAGGTGGTCGTGCTCGCGATCCAGGAAATAGCCGATTCGCTCCAGAATCACGTTGGTGTCTGAATCCCCCACCGGGTGAAGGCCGTACTCGATCAACTGATTGAACAGTTCGGTCGAGTTGGTCATGTTGAAGTTGCCGGCGATCGCGAGATTGCGGCTGGCGGTGTTGTTCTTGCGCACAAAAGGATGGCAGTTGCACCCGCTGCGCCCCGCGTAGGTGCCGTAGCGAAGGTGGCCAAGGTACAGTTCGCCGAGGTAGCGATGCCGGCGCTTGAGCGATAGTGAGTGATCAGTGGCCAGGGATTCGTGGTCAGTGATGTCCCGATCGCCGGGTGACGCTTGCGTCTTCTTGTCCACTGACAAAAGACCACTGATCCCTGACCCCTGCCGAAGGTCCCGCATCACCACGTCGAAAATGTGCTCCAGCGCGTTGTGCTTGTCGGTGCGGACGCGGCGGAGGTATCGCTCGCCCGGCGGCATGTCGAACTTGACCATGGCCAGACCGGCCCCATCCTGACCACGGTTGTGCTGCTTTTCCATGAGCAGGTAGAGCCTGCGCAATCCCCACGCCGCGTCGCCATGGCGTTCGCGGTAGTACGTCAGAGGCCGGCGGAGGCGGACCAGGGCCAGCCCGCACTCGTGGCGAAGGAAGTCGCTCATCGGGAACAGAAGATTATGCCGAGAGCGGCCGAACAGCAATCCGGGCAGCGATTCTGCGACACAGCGACTTGATGAAGTGAGATCACCAGCGCATTTGTCTGGATTTGACAGGAGCAAGAGGTAGGCTGGAGCTACCTGCCTCGACATTCAGCCGAAGCAATTGACTGCACCGCCATGTCTGATCCCCACCTCGCCAACACGACGCTGCCCGGAATGTTGGCCGTGGTTGCTGTGGCGCTTGCTCTTGCGCATGGCATGGATCGCGTTGCGGCCGCGCAATGTGTGCGGTACACCGCCACGCCCATCACGCTGGGCTGCAATGGATCGGTGAGCGCCCAGGCTATTTCGCCGCAGGGCGATGTGGTCGGGCATCTCGCTTGCATTGGGGGTGAGGACCGCGCATTCGTCTGGTGGGGCAGCGATCCCCTGGCTGTTTTGAACTTGCCGAATCAATTTTGGTCGCGGGCCCACGACATTAATTCCAGCGGAAGAATTGTCGGAGTGGCAGAACTGACCGGAACTGGCATTCGCCCGATTGCCTATATGAGCGGACACATGACCGACTTGGGAAGTTTGGGGCAAAACGGAACAAGTATTTCAGAGGCTCTGGCAATCAACGAACATGACCAAGTCGTTGGCTACGGCAGCACGCCCTCCGGATCGGCGAATCATGCATACCTCTGGCACGACGGAGTCATCAGCGATCTCAACCTGTCGATTGGTCCCAACAACCAAGCCAACGACATCAATGATCGCAGCCAGATTGTTGGTTGGATGGGCACCGCGACGGGTTTATATTTCTATGCCGAGGCCTTTCTCTGGCACAACGGCGTCACTACGCCGCTGGGCAAACCTCGCGGCGCCACCAACAGCAATGCCAACGCAATCAGCAACACCGGAATCATCTGCGGCCACTACACCATCGCTGATCCCCAAGGCGCTGGCGGATACAAGCCTCGCGCCTTGGCGTGGATCGACGGCCAAATGGTGGACCTTGGCGTTCTGCCAGGCTATTTGAACAGCCGCGCCCTGGACGTAAATGACTCGGGCACGATCGTTGGAAACTGCAACAATCCCCCCTTGCTTGGCAATGGCGTCAAAGCCTTCCTCTGGCGTGATGGACAGATGTTCGCGCTGAGCGACTTGCTCGCACCCGAATTCGCACAGTACCAGGTGTGGTATGCCCGCAACATCAACAATTCCGGCCAGATCGCAGCAACTTTGAAGCCGCCTCTCGTCCACGACGTTGGCGCCCGCCTCGATCCCATTCCCCCTCGCTCCGGCGACACCAACTGCGACTGGCTGGTGAACGTCAATGATCTGCTCAACATCATCAACGCCTGGGGACCGGCCGCTGCAAAAACCCCCTTCCAAGGCTCGCCTGATCTCAATGACGACGGCACCGTCAACGTCAACGACCTGCTTGCGGTCATCAACGATTGGGGTTGAGCGGCCGCACCATGAATGGCCCGGATCGATTCCATCATTTTAGAAGTAGGTGCATGTCCATCTTTTCCGCGCCCCGCGACGTAGCATGGGTTACACTGCTCGTATCACAGTTTCTCACAATGGTTGGTACATCAACCGGGCGCCCGCCTTCAGTTTGAACGTGACACTGCGAGGAACATTCTGAACCGCCTCGGCGGTTGGGTAATAGATACCGTCAGCAACCCAAATCTCATCGTTTGAAGTCGAATTGCTAAGCGCATCCTCGAGATTGTCAAATGCGTTGGACCAATTCGTTGCTGTACCTGGTCCATTCGTGGAGGACTCATGATCCACCCGAATTGTCGCGCCGAAAGTCGACTCGATCATGTAAAACACGGCGATCGCGGCAATCCAATTTCGAGTGATTTTCTGCTGTTTCATTTTGACACATTTCCCTAGTTGTTGACCCACTAGACCAATGGGCTTTCGATGTGCACTTTGTTGAGAATTTGTGGATTTTGTACGTGATTGTGGCATAATTGAAGAGTTGTACCGCGCCTGTCGATGCCCATGCCAGTGAACCGATCCACGTTTGTAAAGGCAGTCACTCCCCTAGCCATCATGGTTTTTGGCTGTTGGCCTTGCGCGTTTGGAGAATGCGATCGCTTCGCAGTCGAGGTTTTTCCGTTCGACTGTTCGATCGGGGTAACAATTCCGCAGGGCCTCAATGATTCTGGAGACGTCGTCGGTTTTTTCTTCTGTGGAGCAGGCAACGACCGCGCATTTGTCAAATGGTCGACGTCCACAACGATCACACCGCTCAACCTACCGTCAAATGACAGTTCGCGTGGATTGGCAATCAACGCAGGGGGCCAAGTCGTAGGCTGGGTATCCACGTTTAGCCAGCGTGGCTTCGTGTTCGAGGATCAGTCCCCCACCGATCTGGGCAATCTCCCCACCAACTGGATACCCTGGGTTGAAGCGTATTCAATCAACGCAAGCGGTATTGCTGTGGGCTCTTCAAGCGTTCGTGATGGTTCGTACCAACATGCTTACCGTTGGGTTGACAGTTCGATGATCGACCTTGACATTCCGTTCGGTCCAAGCAACGAAGCAAAAGATATCAACGATAGGGGCCAAATCGTCGGATGGATGGGCGTTGCTCCGATTGCACATTTCGCCGCTGAAGCATTTCGTTGGGAAAACGGCAAGACAACACCCTTGGGCAAGCCTCACGGGGCTTCCAGCAGCACCGCCAACGCCATCAGCAACAGCGGCATCATTTGCGGGTACTGCATCTATCCCAATCCCGAAGGGCCCGGCGGCAACGCACGCCGCGCGCTCGCCTGGATTGATGGCAAAATGATCGATCTGGGTGTGTTGTCAGGATACGTGCAGAGCCTGGCCTTTGATGTGAATAACGCCCGGGACATCGTCGGGTATTGCAGCAAACCACCAAGTGGTGCGTCGATCGCTTTCATCTGGCGCGACGGCCACATGAAGGCGCTTGCTGACCTTCTAGCGCCCGGTGACGCGAATTACCAAGTCTGGCTTGCATATGGCATCAACTCACAGGGCCAAATTACTGCGGCAGTAAAACTACCGCAGATGAGCGAACGCGCTGCCCTGCTCACACCCATTCCCCCTCGCTCAGGCGACACCAATTGCGATTGGCTGGTGAACGTGAACGATCTGCTCAACGTCATCAACGCCTGGGGACCGGCCGCTGCGAAGACGCCCTTCCAAAGCTCGCCTGATCTCAATGACGACGGCACCGTCAACGTCAACGACCTGCTTGCGGTCATCAACGATTGGGGTTGAGCGCATCGGTTTCAAGAGTGAAACGTCATATCACCGCTGAGACGCAGAGAGCGCAGAAAAATCAGCCCGAGTTCCCTTGCTCCGCGACCTCTGCATTGCTGCGGTGAACGATGGCTTTCATCACATCACTCAAACCGCGGCAGGAAATACGCGCCGGCGAGGCACAGCCCCGCCAGCGCCCACATCAACAGCAGCGATGAGACGAAGTACGGAAACGCGCACATGGCCACGCCGAGGCCCAGCGATTTGACGTCCTGTGATTTCTTGCCGTATATGAACATGCCCATGCCGATGGCGCTGATGAGCAGGCCCGAGAACAAGACAGATGGGCTGGAAAAATCCATGTGAACTCCCTTACCGGGGCGCATCGGCCGTTTTTCAGATTCGCTTGCGAAGAACCGTGGCATCTGAAAAAGCATGCGGTATCCTGTAAGCAATGACGAGTCTGGCGCAAACAGAGGGCGTTCTTCCGGCGGCCGCGCCGGACCTTGCCGGTGCGGGCCAGCCCGCCACCGAGACCGGGGCGGCCGGCCCGCTGGCGCACATTCCGCTGTTTTCCTGTCTGGCGATCTCCCAGCAGGAGGCACTGTTTGCCTCCATGCGCGTCGAGCCGGTTGAGGCCAACCAGACCATCTTCTGGCGCGGCGACCGCGGCGACAGCTTCTACCTCATCAGCAAAGGGCAAGTCGCGGTCACTGTTCCCAATGAACAGGGCGAGCACGTCGTGCTGGATTACCTTGGCCCGGGCGGGTTCTTCGGCGAGATCAGCCTTTTGGACGGCGGGCCGCGCACCGCCACCGTGCGCACCACGCAGCCTTCGGAACTGTTCGTGCTGATGCGGAACGATTTCCATCTGTTCCTGCGCCAGCGGCCGGATGTTTCGATCCAGATCCTCACGATCATGGGCCAGCGCCAGCGATTGAGCACCGAAGCGCTGCGCGGCATGAAGAACCCCAACGTGGCGTTCGAGGAAAGCCGCATCACGCATTGGCAGCGCATCAGCGATGTCATCAGCGCGACCGCTGCGAGCCAGTTTTTCACGATGTTCCACCTTGGATGGTTCAGCTTGTGGATTCTCACCAACCTGCTCGCGGGGTTGGGCGCTTTGCCCAAGGCAATGCAGTTCGATCCATTCCCGTTCGGGTTGCTCACGATGGTGGTCAGCCTGGAGGCGATCTTCCTCGCCATCTTCGTGATGGTGAGTCAGAACCGGCAATCGGAGAAGGATCGGCTGCGCATCGACCTGGATTACCAGGTCAATCTCAAAGCGCAGACCGAGATCATGGGATTGGCGCGCAAGATCGATCTCTTGGAGGCGCACCTCATTGGCAATGCGCCTTCGCGCACCGAAAATCCCAGGGGCACGCTCAACGGCTCATGAGCGAAAGAATCTGCTGCGCATCGGCTCGGGCGGCAGTGACCTCCGCATGTGTGGCGGTGCGCGCGGCTTCGACAAAGGCACGCAAGACCTGCTCCGCCTCGTTGTAGCGCTTCTGCTGGCCGTACAAAATGCCCAGGCGATACAAGGGCATGCGGCTGAGGTCGCCGAACTCGTGAGCCGCGTCGGCCCGCACTGATTCAAGTTCGCGCACCGCCTCATCCGGCCTGTTGGCGTTCGTCAACACCACCGCAATCTTGTCCGTCAGAATGCACTTGCGGTACGGCAGTTTGGCCCGCGCCTCGCGAAGAATCTCCACCGCCCGGTCGAAGCGCTTCCGCTCAAAGGCGATGTTGGCCAGGCGTTCGTACGCTGCAAAATAGTACGGCTCGTGCTGGCCATCCAGCACAGTGCGAAGGTCAGCCTCCGCATCGGCGTACCGATGCTGCAGCATCGCCACGTCCGCGCGCTGAACATGCGCCTGCGGCAGCGGAATAATGGCAATCGCCTTGTTCAGGGCGTTAAGCGCCTCGTCCAACCGCCCGTTGTTCTTGAGGACCCGGCCGTATTCAATGAGGTTGAGCGCGGATGTTGGATCGGATTGAACCGCAGCGGTCCAGAGATTCTCTTCGCTGGTCCAGTCGCGATTGCTTTGCAAGGTCTTTGCCGCCAATGGAACGCACAACGCGATGGCCAGCGCCAGGCACGCCGCATGCGCTTTGGCCGGGGTCCAGTGCATGTCGCGCACCAGCAAAGCAGCGATCGCCGCGAACGTCATCGCCAGCGCGCCCAGCAGCGGAAGATACAAGTAGCGGTCATGAACCAGTTGCTCGGGAACAAAAACACCGACATTCATCGCCGGCGCCAGCGGCAGCAGAAGCAGCGCGCCCATCCATCCGAGTCGCCCGGTGCGCCGGACGATAAGCAGTCCGATCACCGCGACCAGCAGCACGACGATCACCGGCACAACGAAATTGAACAGTCCGATGTTGTCGGCTCCGACAGCACGCAATGGGTAACTCGGACCAATCCAGAGCGGAAGAAAAGTCTGCCGCAGATAGAACGCCAGCACCGAGGGCGCGGTGTTCAGAATCGTGACTGGATCGGCTTTCCAGGGGGATTCGCCTGAGAACTTGCCCAGCACGGCGTACCGTCCAAGCAAGTACAGGCCCGCCATCAGCGCAAACGGAATTGCGTCGCGCAGCGCGGCCCGCCATTGAAATGGACCAGCATCTTCGCGCCGGCCGATCATCGCGCTGACGCCGAATACCATCGCCGGAAACACGATCGCCGATTCCTTGGCCAGCAGCGCGATCGCGTACAGCGCGAGCATCGCGCACCAGTGCAGCGCGGTTCGTCGCTGCGCCGTGGCAAGAAACATCCAGAGCGAGCCCAGCAGCGGCAGGGCAAACAACATGTCGGTTGAGCCGGAGATCCATGCGACGGATTCCACATGAACCGGGTGCACGGCAAAGAGAAACACCGCCGCGATGGCGAGCGGGCGCGGCAGGCGGGCTGCGCGCAGCGTTGCATATCCCGCGATCGCCACCGCCGCGTGAAGAAGGATGTTGCCGATGTGCCAGCCGACCGGGTTCAAGCCAAACAACCAGTAATTAAGCGCCAGCCAGGCGACAAACGTCGGCCGCCAGTAGTTGCTCCAGGCCTTGCCCGTGTCTCCCTTGAAGGCAAAAACATCCGACACCATTGCCTTGGGCAGCAGTTGAGGATTCTTGATGAGGTCATTGCTGGCGATCTGTATGTTGTCGTCGTAGACGAATTCTCCGGAGACGGAGTTGGCAAAGCACACCGCGCACAACGCGATGATCGCCAGCACAACCAGGCCGTCCACGATGGAACCAATTCGTGGGCGCGTCTCATTGGTCGATGCGGGAGTGGTGTCAGCCATGAAGTTTTCGCACCTCAAATGGCGCCGGTGCGGTCGAGGGTATCAAAGCGACCCCAGCGCAGCAAGAATCTGCCGGGTCTGATCGCGCGAGGCGAGAACTTCCGCGCTGACGGCGGCTGCGCTCAACTCCATGAATTGGCGCAGTGCGGAGACCCCATCGGACTGTCTGCCGCGCTCAAGGTACAACACGCCCAGGCGATACAGCGCCAGCCGGCTCATCTCACCAAATTCGCGCCCCACATCGCCGCGCACGCTTTCCAGTTCGGCGATGGCCTGATCGGGCTTGCCCGCCTGATACAGGACGACAGCAATGCGGTCGGTCAACAGGCACTTGCGGTAGGGAATGTTTGTCCGCGCCTCGCGCAGCGTGTGCACCGCGTCCATCAGCCGCCGTTGCCGCTCAAAGCAAATGGCCAGACGTTCGTACGCCGCAAAATCAGCCGGGTCCAGTTTCAACACATGCCGCAGATCGTCCTCGGCCTGCGCAAATTGGCGCTGTTCTATCCGTGTCTCCGCGCGCAGCAAATACGCTGTGGAGAGCGGCGCGATCGTGAGCGCGCGATCAAACACCGCGACAGCATCATCGTACCGGGTTTGATCCTTCAATATCCGCCCGTACTGCGTCAGCGCGAATGCGGATGTCGGGTCGGATCGAACCGACTCCTCCCAAAACGTCTGCTCACTTGCATACGCCCGCGTATAGAGGGCCGACTTGATTGCCAGCGGTATGCACAACGCCGCCGCGGCCGCGAGGCATGCGCGATGCGCAGCCGGGCGGGTCCATCCCGCGTTGCGCACCAACACAGTGTCCAACGCCGTGAACGCGATAATAAGAAATCCCAGCAACGAGAGGAATGCATGCCGATCGTTGACGATGTATTCCGGCGGAAAGACACCTGTGTGCAGCACGGGAAGGAGTGGAATCACCAGCAGCGCGAGGCCGACCTGCACGGCCGGCGAACGGTGAGCCGCACGCCACATCAGCGCCCCTGCAATGATGACCAATGCCCCCGGCACGAGGAAGGTCATCACGCCGATGGCCGAGACTGGCCGCAACGAATGCGCGGGGCCAACCCACAACGGCAGCATCATTTCGCGAAGGTAAAACGCCAGCACTGCAGGCGCCGTGTTGACGCTGCTGAGCATGCCTCGCTGCCAGGGCGCCTGTGTCACCAGGCCGCCAAGCACAAGCCATCGAGCGATGAAATACGCCAGTGCGAGCAGCGCAAATGGCGCGGCGGTGCGGGCCGCAGCAATCCAGCGCTTTGGCGGAGGTTGATCAAGTCGATACACAAGCCCGACGCTGGCGAACACCAACGCTGGAAAGACGATTGCAGCTTCCTTGGACAGCAGCGCGACCGCGTACAACACGCAGGCGGCCACCCATCGCAATGGCGTGGAGCGGACTTGTGTTTTCAGCGCAAGCCACCACGCACCAAGCAGCGGAAGCGCCATGAACACCGTATTGGCGCCGGTCACAAACGCAACGCATTCGACCAGCGCAGGATGGACCGCGTAGACCAGGACGACCGAGGCGGCAATCGGTCGCGCGAGACGCAGGCCGCGCGCCACGCCGTAGGCGGCTGCAACCGTTGCCGCAAATATCGTCAGCGCGCCGGCGTGCCAGCCGATGGGATTCAACCCAAACAGGCGATAGTTCAGCGCGTACCACGCGATGAACGCCGGGCGCCAGTAGCTGCTCCAGGCCTGCCCACGATCGCCCTTGAATGCCGCCACATCCGACACCATTGCCTGCATGAGCAAGCGGCTGTCCTTGATGAAATCATTCCGCACAATCAGGATGTGATCATCGAAAATGAACCCAGCCCTCAAGGTGCTTGCATACACCACGCCGCACAGCACGACAGCCACGAAAATGATTGCAACATCCAGCGCCCGGCCATGCGATTGGTCTTCGGCCAAATGTGCGTCCGCGCCTGTGAGTGTCTGGGCCATGCGTGTGCTCGAATCCTCCGGAATTTCACGGCCATGATAACCGTTCGGGCCGTTGAGACCGCCGGGTTTGTACAGCCGTATAATCCAGCAGGTCCGCAGTAGACACTTTCGCTCCTTGCTACAGAAAGGTTCATGCACCAATGAAACTCACCTTCAGCCGGATTGTTCGCTTTGTCGTCTTAGTCTGCGTTGCTGCCGGGGCCGCAGCCTCCGCGGCACAGACCTCCACGCAGCCTGCCGGGCCCGAGACCAAGCCGGCCGCCCCCAAAGTCGAATACGTCCTGATGACCACCTCCAAAGGCGACATGGTGATCGAATTGAACCGCGAGAAGGCGCCGCTCTCCGTGGGCAATTTTCTGTCGTACGTGGACAAGAAGTTCTACGACGGCACGATCTTCCATCGCGTGATTCCCACGTTCATGATCCAGGGCGGCGGGTTCACGCCTGACATGCAGCAGAAGCCGACCGCCGCGACGATCAAGAATGAATGGAAGAACGGTCTAAAGAACACGCGCGGCACGCTGGCGATGGCGCGCATGAGCAACCAGCCCGATTCCGCCAGCTCGCAGTTTTTCATCAACGTGCAGGACAACGGCTTCCTCGACCAGCCGCGCGACGGCGCGGGCTACGCGGTCTTCGCCAAGGTCGTGGCGGGCATGGATGTGGTTGACGCCATCAAGGCCGTGCCCACCTCCGCGCGTGGCATGCACGAAGCGGTGCCCGTGCCGCCGGTCGTCATCGAGAAGGTCGTTCGGATTTCCGAAGACGATGCGCGCAAGAAGATCGAAGCGGCGAACAAGCCGGCGTCATGATGGCAAGGCACGAATTTTGAATCGCAAAGAAAAAGCCCACGGATTCAATCCGTGGGCTTCTTTGATTTTGGAGTTCACCGCGTCGGTTGGCAGTAACAGGATGATGTGGGCTTGACGTCCGCGCGGTTCCACGCCGCAGCGACGCGTTCCTGCAGCGCTTCGGCGTCGGGCCCGCGATCCTGCGCCCGCAGCGCGCTGGCCAGACCCAGCAGCGACCATCCGTTGTTGGGGTGCTTGCGCAAATCAGCGCGGTAGACCTCCTCGGCCTCGGCCGCGCGGTCATCGGCCAACAGCAGCGCCCCCAGCGCGTGCCGCACCGGCTGCATCCAGCCCGGCGGTTCGTCGTACACCAACTCGTCTTCCATCTTCACCGCTTCGCGCAGCAGTGCGAAGGCTTCCTCGCGCCGATTCTCACGGAACGCCAGTTCTCCCGCCGCCATGTTTCGCGCCAGCGGCAGCACAGACTGGGCGGGATTGTTTCCCATCAGCCAGTCGTCGCCGACGCGCGCCGCGACTTCATCAAATTGCGCCAGTTCGCTGCGCGCTTCGTCAGTTCGATCAAGCGCGGAGAGTGCGACCGTACGCTCGTAGTGGCGCATGGCCCGGCTGAGCAGGCGATGCTCGGGCGGGGCAGGCTCTTTCAGGATGTCTTCCCATTTGCCGAAGCGGACCATCACGTGCAGCGCGGTGGGCGTGAGACCATCGGCAAGTTTGAGGTAGTCGCGCAGGAATTGCTCGGGAATCTCGCGCTCAATTCGCCGCGATGCCGCGATCGCCGGGGCGTAGCGGCCCTCCATCATCGAGGCGTACGCCAGGAAGTGCAGGTTGTGCATGAAATACAGCGAATAGAACCGCGGCGGCGGCGCGACCTTGAAATACGCATCATCCGCCTTCACCGCGCGCACGTTGCACTCGGCGGCCTCGGCGTACCGGCCGGTGCGCACATAGATGTGCGAGGGCATGTGCACCAGGTGCCCCGAGCCCGGCACGAGATTCTGAAGCAGATCGGCCGAGGCGGTGGCGCGCTGCGGCGAGGGCGACGCCTCAACCGTGTGAATGTAGAAGTGGTTCGCGCCGGGATGCCGGGGAGACATCGCCATGACCGTCTCCAGCACATCCACGATTTCGAGCGTGCGGCCCTTCGGCTCGCCGTCGTGCGTCCACAAATCCCACGGCTGCAGGTCCATCAACGACTCAGCGTACAACGCGCCAATGTCAGGGTCGTTCGGATGCGCCTTCCACGCCTGCTGCATCGCATGCGCGTAGGCTTCATCCAGCGGCTTGCGATCTTCCGGCGCGGGCCACTGGTAACGCTGGGCGACGGCACGGATCAACGCCTGCTCGGGGGCGCTGGCGTGTTGCAATCGCTGCATCGCCTGCTGTGCGGCCTCGTATCCATTGCGCGATTGTTCCTCGGTCATCACTGGGTTGTTGATGTGCAATCCGTGCGCGTACGAAACGCCCCACCACGCCATCGCGCAGGAGGGATCGATCTCGGCGGCGCGGCGGAAGGAGCGGATCGCCTCATCGTGATTGAAGCCATAGAGCAACTGCATGCCCTGGTCGAACCACTGCTGCGCTTCCTGAGATTTCGTCGTGACTGCGCGATGGTAATTGCCAAAGCCTGCATACAGCCGCGGCGAGTCGGAAGTTTGCGATATCGCGGCGGGCTGGCGTGCCGCAGGCCCTTCGGTCTTTGCGGCGCAGCCATACAGACACAGCATCGCCAAGGCAGTCAGCATCGCAACCCGATGGCCAGCCGATTCACGCGTGAAACTCATTGTGAAGCCTCCTTGGTTTCAGGAACACCCAGCCTGCGAGGAGAATATCTATTTATAGCGCCTGGGAAAAGTATTCTCACGGCGCAATCCCCAGTCCGCAGCGTTTCCCTCAACTCTCCAGAATCGCCTTGCTCGCTTCCCGTGCGATTATGACGATCAATCCATATTGAACCGCACGCACCCGGATTGCGCCATCATCATGGCCGAGGCTGATCATGATTTCGTCCGTTGAACATTCGATGCGCCGCGCCCGCCGCCCTGGCGTGGGTAGCCTTGTCGCGGCTGCCGCCTGCGCCGCGCTGTGGATTGCTGCATTTGCACACGCCGCCCTGCACATTGAACCGGTCAAGTCGCCCCGGTTCATCAACGTGAACCTTGCGCCGCTGTCCACGCTGCTGGACCCGGCGAATCCCAAGCGAGAGGCGCAGATCAAGAATATCGTCGATCAGGTGACGAAGCAGGTGTGCGCATCGCCCGAGCAATTGAACGTGCTGCGACCGACGGGCTTTTCGCTTTCCTACGACAGGCTCTCCACCGCAACAGCCAACTCACTGGCCTCCATGCTGGGTGATTCGCCCAAGCAAGGGTATGAGCAGGCCATCGCTGCGCTTATGCAGCAGATTCTGACCTCGGTGCGCGGCTCGTGCGGGAGCGTGCGCATCGGCGTGCATGGCTTGCCACTTGAATCGGCTTCCGAGCAGGCGACCAACCTCGCGTATACGCAGATGCTGTCGTCGTGCAGCGTAATCGTGAGCGCGCGGGCGATCATTCTCACCGGCACTGGAGTGTCCGAGCCCGCTGCGGTGCGCCGATCCTTGAAAGCGGCGCTGCTCGCTGCGGATGGGCGCGATATCTATTACCTGTGCAACGGGCAATGGCGCGTGGCGAGCATCGACAACACGCCGGGCGCGGTGGACCAGTTCCCGCCGCCGAGCATTCCCACAACTCCAAGTTCAGGCGGCACATCTTCATCTTCCGCGCAGGAACTTGCCTCGGCGGGCACGGGCAGCGCTTCGTCAGGCCAAACGGCGGCAGCACCGGCGGCATCTGGAGCGACCGACAGTGCGACCGGAACCGGCGGCGGATCATCAGGAGGCGGTGGTGGTAGCGGCGGCGGTGGCGGTGGCAGCCCGTCGGCTGCAACAGGTTCCACCACCGGCGGCGTGCCGCCGTTGTCTCCGGCGCCTGCGACGGCCCAGTTCTGGATCACGCAGGCGACCTCCAACCTGGTCAAGGCCATCTACGCGCAGAACAAGGCCAAGGATGCGCGCATGATCTACGAGGCCGAGTTCGATTCGCATCACACCGGCATGTTCACGCAGCTGCAGATGTTCAGGGATGCGATCATCCGAGAAGTGCCCGAGGACTACACCGGCCCGGTGTGCCTGGACTGGGAAGGCCACGCAATGGAGAACCTGCTCATAGGCGTGAACGAGCAGACGTTGATCAAGCAGATCGCGGACTGTGTGCAAC